>CALBJW010000026.1 GCA_937893145.1 uncultured Prevotellaceae bacterium
AAACCATCGGGGCGAATCACCCCTCTGGTTTTATTAAAGGGTATAGCAATTCACGCCCCCCTTAGTTCTTCCTTTGACTGAGTTTGCATTTCGCTGCTTAATCCGAAGGTGGTGTTTTGGCCCCCCCCCTTATTTTGCTAGTCCGACAAAGTGTCGTTGCAGATGTTTCCATTACACAACACCTCTGCATATTCACAACCACCATCTTGCTTCAACATATACCTTTATTATATATATAAGCCAACTTTTCGCCTTAAATAAAGTTAAAATCGTTAAATCTGCACAATTTTACATTCTCAAAACATCCTCGTTAGGACTTTTCTACCGTATTATATGCAACCCATTGATTATCAATGTGTGCCACAAACAATCATTATTTATTTTCTCTTCACTTCTCTTTTCGACAGACTAAATATATCCTTATTTGGTAGAGTGCTGGTAGATAGTTGGTAGAATGTTACCCAAACATTCTACCTCCCCCGTATCCCTTATGTACAAAGGGGTTGAGGGGTGTTTGGTAGAATGGTAGGATGTTAAGAGCAAAAATCTTTTTTTCACTTCTATTGCTTGGAGGTATAAAATAAATAAAGTATATTTGAGGCGGTTTAATCAAATGTATGTCTGCCCCTTGTCTCAGCTTTAATGTATGTTGTGTATGATAAAATAAAAAATTAAGTTGTTTTTCTTTTGTTAAAGTCGAAGAAATGATATACCTTTGCGGTTGAAATCGTTAAACACAAAATGAAAATACATTTTAGTATGAGAAGAATTACAACTGTATTGGTATTGTGTCTCTTGTCAGTAGTCGCTATGGCGATACCTGCCAAGAAGATGACTTTTGTTGCTACTCAGAGCAACGGAACGAAGTTGACACTCATGAAGATGGGTGATGAACACATGAGCTATTACCTTAATGTGGCAACAAAGGAGAAGATGCTGCGTGGGGATAATGGTGATTACTATCCGATGGACGAAACGACCTTCAACGATCGCAAGGCGAAGGGCGATGAGAAGCGTAGGATGGCTAATGCGGAGCGTGTGAAGATACTGAATGCTCGTCGTGCTGCAGCTGTTGATGCTTCGGGAATGCACAAGGTGGGTGCTGTTGGTGGCATGTTTGGCAAGAAGAAAGGTATTGTCATCCTTGTGAATTTTCAGGATAAGAAGATGCTGAGCGGACATACTCAGAGTGTGTTCAACGATATGTTCAACAAGGAAGGCTATTCGGAGAATGGTCATGTGGGATCTGTACACGACTACTTCTATGACCAGTCGTACGGACAGTTCGACCTGTCGTTTGATGTGGTAGGTCCTGTCACTGTAGCCAACAACATGAGCTATTATGGTGGTAATGACAGATATGGTAATGACAAGGCACCAGAAACAATGATTTCTGAAGCCTGCCGACTTGCTGATAGTGCGGTGAACTTTGCCGACTATGATTGGGACGGTGATGGATATGTTGACCAGGTATTTGTGATATATGCAGGATATGGTGAGAATGCAAGTGATGACACAAACACTATATGGCCACACGAGTATGCGTTGCCAACAGCTCTGACTCTTGACGAAGTGAAGATCTCTACCTATGCTTGCTCGTGCGAGTTGAGCGGCGAATCGGGTTCTACGCTTAATGGTATCGGTACGGCTTGTCATGAGTTTAGCCATTGTCTTGGTTATCCTGACTTTTACGATACTGACTATAGCGGTGGTTTCGGTATGTCTGCTTGGGACCTCATGGATGGTGGCAGTTACAATGGACCAGGATACAATGGTGAGGTGCCTTCGGGATTCACTTCGTACGAAAGATGGATTGCGGGTTGGTTGACACCTACAGAACTTACTGAAGCTAAGACCATCAGAGGCATGAAGCCGATTGGTGCAGAACCTGAGGCTTATATCCTATATAATGATAGGAACAAGGATGAGTACATCTTGTTTGAGAATCGTCAGTCTTCAAGCAAATGGTTTAAGTATGTCGAGGACTATGCTGCTCCAAGTGGACTGCTCGCTATTCATGTGGATTACAATGAAACATATTGGAATTCCAACCGACCAAACGATGCACCTTCCCATCAGCGAATGTCTATCATCCCTGCAAACAAGACTTTCGGTACAAGATATAGTTACGGTACGCAGATAATTTGGGTGACAAAACCAGAGGAATATAGCGGTCAGGTGTTTGGACCAAGTTCTGATTACTTGACAGACACGAGTCATGCGAGTTATGGCGGCAAGTGGTTCACCCAAAATACACAGGGCAGCTATAACCTCAGTCATGCTCTATCAGAAATCTCACTCAATGGCGGTAACATTGACTTCCTCTTTGATGGTGGCGGAGTAGAGGATGATGGTTCGCGATATACCGTTACCTTCAATGCTGGTAGTGGTAGTTGTGGTACAGGTAGTTGGACTCAGAGCGACTTCCTTGAGACCTACAAACTGCCAAAGGCTTATCTGCCAGATGGTGTGGATGGATGGACACACATCGGATGGACTGATGAGGTGATTGATGAGGCTACACAGGCTAAGCCTTCAAATATCTACTCTGTGGGAAGCTATTATCTGCCAGAAAAGGATGTTACATTGTTTGCTGTATATAAGAAAGGTGAAGACACTTCGGCAAACATGTCGTATGTGCTCGATTACAATGATAATTCTTTGAACAGTTTATCTTTCAGTTATTCGGAAAATGTTAAATATACAGCAAAAGATGGTGGAGAATGGATGATTAGAGCATATAAAAGTAATGGTATGCAGTTGAATAATAAACAAAGTGCTTCCATTAAAGTTCCAAATTGTCCAGGGCCTATTACAAGTATTCAGGTGACAACATCTCCTTCACAGACAATCGGATTCTCGGCCACTGATTATCCAACTTTGAATACGCTAGCTTCGACAACACCTAACAATGGTGTTGCAACCCTCAATTTGACAGGAAAGAATGCTACTACAGGATATGTGTGTTCTTTGACTAAAGCCACTTCTGTAACCAAGATTGTTGTGAACTACGAGGGCACTTCTGCTACTGCTCAGTACTCTACATTCCCAACAGGTTCCACTGCGGTCGTAACACCTACAGTCTCGTTCCCTGCAAGTACGAAGAGTATGCTTGTTGGAGATGTTGATGATACATTCCTCGCTACTGTTGAGGGCAGTACAGGTGCTGTGGCATACGAGAGCAGCAACCCAGAGATTGCTTCGGTCGGTCCTAAGACTGGTAGAGTGGTGGCTCACTGGTCAGGTTCGGCAAAGATTACAGCAACTGTTGCTGCTGTAGATGGCGTGTCGAAGAGTGCAAGTGCATCATATACGGTAAATGTAGCGATGCCGACTCTCACTGAGCTCACAGCCTCTCTTCATAAGACAACATACTGGGAGGGTGAGACTATCGATACAACAGGCATTGTTGTTAAGGCTCATTATGAGAATGGTTACAAGGCAGATGTCAAGTACGGTTTGACATTCACACCTTCTCTTACAACAGCACTTACAACAGACAATACAGAACTCACCATTTCTTACACAGAAGACGGAGTGACACAGTCTGTCAGCATTCCAATCGCAGTTAATGCTCATGAACTCTACACCGTTTCATTCAGTGCTGCTGGAGGTATGGATTCTTCCGAACCAATCACAGAAACAGAATATAACGCTGGTGTAGTATTGCCATCGGCAAAGGACATGAGTGAGGAATGGAAGTTTGCGGGTTGGACTACAGCTGAGGTGGCAGCAACTACTACTGCTCCTACAATCTATGTGGCTGGTTCGACTTATACTCTTACTCAGAACACAACCCTCTATGCTGTCTATTCACTCACAGAGTCGGGTGGCGGAACAGGCGAATATAAGCTTGTGGATTCGGAACTGACAGACTGGTCGGGCGAATATCTTATTGCTTGTAGTGATGATGTATTTGCTGATGGTCGAAAGGGTGGACAGAAAGGTATAGGTGGATTGAACAGTTTTGTTGCACCTGGTGATAACCTCCATGACGATGTGGTTTCTTCTGCATGGGGCGATATGTATCATGTATCACTTCTTCCTGTTGAGGGTGGATATGTGATGAAGACTCAGGATGATTTCTATAACTACAGGACAACAAATGATAATGGTATTGATAGTACCAAAGTCATTGAGACTGCTGCTAAGTATCCTATCACCGTGTCGTTCGTTTCAAACCGTGAAATAGTATTGAAGTCTTCGTCTGGTGCTTCATTCCGATACAATGACTCAAGTAATTGCTTCCGCTATTACAAGAGTTCGAATACGACAGTCCTTCCAATCTATCTTTACAAGAAGCAGGGCACTATTGGAATCACAACCTATGCAACCACTCCTTCTGTTGCTCCACTTGTTCAGCCAACAATAGCGTTTGCAGAGTCTTCTGTATCAATGGAGGTAGGCGACAAGGTTGTTGTGGTTGCAAGTGCTGAAGGTTCGACAGGTGCTATCTCCTACTCTGTATCAGACGGAAAGGTTGCATCCATAGATAAGGTGACAGGCGAAGTGACTGCTCTCGCTGCTGGTACTACTACCATCACCGCTTTCCTTGATGCTGTACCGGGAGAAAGCAAGTCGGCAACAGCAACGCTCGACCTCATTGTAACGATGCCAACACTCGCAAGCATTGAGATTGCTACTCCTGCAGACAAGACACAGTACAACGAAGGTGAAGCACTCACTATCGACGGTCTTGCACTTACTGCTACATACGCTAATGGCTACACTCAGACCATCGAGTCTGGTTTCACAACAACCCCAGAAGTGGGTACTTCACTTTCTCCAATCAATACTTCCGTAACTGTTGAATACACAGAGGGCGATGTGATAAAGAGCGTTTCATACGACATCACAGTTGCAGAACTTCCTAAATATTCAGTTACATTTGTAATAAATGGAGAAGAGACAACAGTAGCACAGAGCATTGCCAACACAGGCATTGCAACTCCTGATGTGGAAGATGTTGCAGTTTCTGTCAATGGTGAGGAGGTTGTTTATTCATTCCTTGGTTGGTCATTGACTGATGTGGAGACAGAAACAACTGACAAGCAGACTTTGGTTAAGCTTGCTGATGGCACTTACACTCCTACAAGTGACGTTACCCTCTATGCCGTTTATGTTCGCTCGGAAGGTAAGGTTGCAAATGGTTTCACTTTGAGCATGGAAAATGATGGTAGCACAATGTATGTTGGTGCTGCAAACTCAGGTTCACAACGATTTGATGTTGCAAATGCAGAGGAGGATGCCATTACCCTTTACTATGCTGAGGGCAGTTTGTGGTATGTGGATGGCTCAAACAACAATAGATATGTTGGTGTGAAAGCTGGTAAGGCAGAACTTACATTCACGACAACACAGAATACAGAATGGGAGTTCGTTACAAACGAGAATGGTACAGTTAGTCTTAGCCGCCCTGCGGATTTCCGTTATCTCGGATTCAATCCTCAAGTATCGTACTTCCGTGCCTACTTGTCATCATATCCTCATGAGTTCAACATCACTTATACTGGTGACATCTGCAGTCTCGGTTCGGTATCTTATTTCACAAGTCATCCTGCAGCATCCGTACCAACAGTTATCGACCTTGTGCGTCTCATCAATAAGTTGCAGGGCGATGAGGCTACATCGGAGGATGTTGACAAGATGGTGGATAAAATCCTGGAGAAGTAACATGAAACATCTTTTAGTGCTTATACTCTTTCTCTTGCCTATGATGTGCGACGCTCAGTCGTACATCTACAAGGGAAAGAACGCGAACTACTCGGATATCATCTTCACTTACAATGAAGAACATATCTATCGTGGCAAATACACGAACTATAGTGACATCATCCTCACTTGGGATGGTGAACATGCCTACAAGGGTAAGAACAAGAACTATTCCGACATCATTCTCACTTGGGATGGTGAGCATGTATATAATGGCAAGACTGCTCGCTATTCTGAAATAAAGTACACTTGGGACGGCGAACATGTCTATAAGGGTGCTTACACCAATTATTCGGATATTGTTCTTACCTACGACGGTGAGCATATCTATAAGGGAGCATACAAGAACTACTCCGACATATTGTACACAATAAAGGGCCACATTCCTGTAGCCCTTATTGTGTTGCTGTTGTATCTGTAGGAGTTTTCTTTATTTAAGCGTAATGGTTGTTAGTGCCCAAGAAAGGGAGATGTTGAGTGCTGGTACCCAACCTATTCCATTGTTGTAGTTCGTGATGTTGAAGTATGGTTTGATGCGAAGGTTGTGTGTGTCCCTTGTGATGTCGTTGCTGTTCACCTTGATGTCCACAGTTCTGTGTAGTGCAATGTCTATCATGCAACCTATGCCTAAGGAAACACCACCGCACGATACTTTATTGTTGCCTTTCTTGTTTGTCTGATATTGTTCGTCGAGGATGCCTCCCTCACAAAAGCGTCCGCCTATTCCGATGTATGGGGTGAGTTCTACAGCCTTGTTACGAATGGTGCGGTATCCACAGACGGCTCCTATATTTCCAGCGAACATGTTGTCACCATTGTATATCTTGCCCTTCTTCGCGAAGACATCACGTCTGAATGTTCCTCCTTCAATGTCTATCTCACCACCTATCATAAACTTGTTCTTGAAGTAACCAGCACCAACAACCATTCCGAATGCTGGTGATCCAAGCGTGGTCAGTGATATGTTGGATAATGCTCCGAGTTCCAGATAGTAGCCATGATGCTCTTTAAGGGCTGATACCACTGTTTCAGGATTGAACTTTGTAGTGGTGAGTTGTTCGGACACTTCTGCTGCAAACTCATCAACCTTTTCGCGGTTGCGTCCATTGTTTGTTGCCTCTTTGAGTTCTGCAACACGGGTATAGAAGAGTTTGTCATAGAAGTTATATATCTCGTTGATTGACACATCGGGCACCGAATTGTATTCCCTCAATGCCTTGCGACTATACAGCTCCCAGATGTCGAATGTGGTTTGGCAGTTCTTGAGCATGGTGAAGTTCTTGCATGAATCCTCTATCCAAGAAGTTGCTGAGTTGAAGAGCGATTCGCAGGATGTGTAGCGATATGTGACATGTCCAATCTTTTCTTTCTTGGCGTATGGGCGACTAATGAAGTCCATGTTATACACAGTGGTGTCGTTAGCTGCTGTTTTTTTGCCTTTGAAGTCGCTCCATGTCAGTTTCTGAGATTCCCATGACACCATACTCTCGGTATAGCTGTCATCCCATCCGACATTTTTCATGTCTGTTGTTCTTATTAGAGTCTGCTTATTAGTTTTTTGGGGAGCAGGAACATAAATAGGAATGATGAACTGAGCGAATGAATTGCCACTTAATAGTGTCAAGCACAATGCTACAGATAATCTTACTATTGCTTTTTTCATACTTATAAATTCTACTAATCTGCTGCAAAGTTACTTCTTTTTTGCTTTTCTTCCAAGCCATCTATTCAAAAATGTAGTTGTAACGGATGCAGTGATAATGATGATGCAGAGGAATATCGCCCATTTGTTTGTGGAGCGTGATGTTGCTGTGAAGGTGTATTCTCCAGGAATGAGCCTTTCGCCTGTTAGTTTGAATAGCATGATGCTTTCATCTTCGTTGGATACGAGTCCATTACCACTGATTATCTTGCCTGGCATCTTAATAGAATAAGGAATGTTGAAACTAAATATTTCTAAGAGGTCAGAGAAGCGATTGCTCAGTTCTTTACCGTAAGGATGGTTTTCATCGAAGAAGATATTGTATGCATCTGTGTGGAAGAAGTCTGCAAGCACTTTGTTTTCGTTAAGACTTATATCTATTGCATCCACATTGCATTCTTGAATATAGTTGGAGAGCGAGTCGCGTGTTGCGATGAATTCTTCTTTAGTAAGCGGCGCATTAGGAATAGAATCGTAGTGAGATGTGATGGCATCGTATATCTCGCGAATGGCAATTTCATTAAGCCACTTGTTTACGAATGGTTCTATATCATGAATCTTGTTAGCTACTTCGGCACCTGAAAGACCTTCCATGATGTTTGGTGTTCCGGTAAACCAGTAACTTACGATGTCCTTGTCTTGAAAGACGGAAGGGTAAACAGGGAATTTGTCCTTCATACTTTCAAAGGTTTCCTTAAACTCGTAGTCTGTGTAGAAGAAATGGAAGTGCTTCTTCAGTGAAGCCTTTGAGTGGAGTGGAACACCATTCATGAGAAGAGGAGTGTTGGCACTCATTTCTTCGACAGAATTGTATTGTTGGTGGAAACTTGTTGTCACAGTATCCTCTTCAATGTCTGTGTGGCTCTCGTGCATGGAATTTACAGCCAGACACTCAGGGATTGGCATGGACCATCCTGTCCCTTTTCCCCAAACACTATCGCGTACAGCTTTAGTCATAGTGTTTTTGTAAGTCACCTCGCGAATGCAAGTACCATCGTAGTTGATTATGGTGTTCATATGAACATTCTGGTTGTCACATGACACAGCAGCAATCATAAGAATGAATGATGCAAGGAAGATATTAATAGTTTTCATAAAGCATTCTCTTTAATTGTGAATAACTGATTGTGTTATCGCGTCTTTCTTTGCAGCATGTGTACACATTATTAAGGGTGCTACTTCGAGAGATTATTGCCTGTTGATTGTAAGCCATTGATTGTTTCGGCAGTTCTTGCTTTGCAGGTATGTTTTCGTAAATAAGCAAACCGATAATGAGCATTGCAGCAATAGACGAAACAGTTCGGATAATATTGATTACGAGACTTGTTCTTGGTCTTCCCTCCTCAGTTTCAAGTTCTGGAAGACTATCCATGACGAGGTCAGTCAACAGGTCTGCATCATCGAGCTTTGGCTGTTGTCCTTGAAGACTGTTAAGTAGTTTGTCTATATTATTCATATCCTCGTTTCTTTAATCGTTCTTTAACTGTTTGTCGAGCCACATATAGGTTGCTCTTGATTTGCTTGGCATCCATTCCTGTTATCTGCTCAGCTTCGGAGGAGGAAAGTCCTTCGAGTTGAATCAGGGTGAAAACAAGTTTTTGTTTTTCGCTTAGTCCATCAGTAATGGTCCTGACTATCGAAATCCATTCTTTGTTTTCCAATGTCCGCTGTCCATCCGCTTCTGTGTAGTAATGATGAAGAACGGAGTAGTCTTCGGGTAGTGGAATGGTAAGTTTTTTCTTCTTTAACCTGTCAAGACATAGACGAGTTGCAATGGTGTAAATCCAAGTGGTGAAATCGTGCTGTTCGTTGTATTTGCGAAGATTAATCCAGACCTTTATAAATGTTTCCTGCACAATGTCCTTTGCATCGTCTTCGTCGCACATCATCTTCAGAGCCAATGAAAATACCATCCGCTGGTAATGTTGGACGATGATTCGGAATGCTTCCTTGTCACCGTCCTTTGTTCTCCGTATGATATGTGCATCTAATGTTGTCATCGTTTTGTTTGTTGTTTCTGATGATTATACGAATGACAAACGCAAAAGTCAAATGAGAATGCTAATTTTTTTGTTATTTATTTACTTTGTATGGTCAACCCTGTTCCTTTGAGTCCTGGACTGCTCAGTTTAACTCGGATGTTGCCGCTTCCTTGTGATGAGATGTATGCAAGAATCTGTCCGTGATATGAAGCTTGTCGATTGTCGTGATAGTCTGACATATCAGTATTGTTGCTTGCTTCAAGACCAAGAAGTTTGCCAGAACCCTCAACTTCACAAGTTATCTCGTTGTTAGCAGACTTGACAATCACTCCATTTTCATCAACTATCTGTATGGTTACATGAGCCACGCTGCCCTTTCCATTCAGTTCTTTCTTATCAACCTGAGCAATAATCTTGCTTGGTTCGCCTGCAGTCTTGATGATATACTCGCTCTCCACCTTGCCAGTGATGCTGATGCCCTCTGCACGAAGAGTACCAGCCTTATATGGGATGTCCCAATAGATGATGCCTGTGTTATCGTCTTTTGCCTTTGCTTCACCTACAGGTTTGTTGTCGAGGTAGAGCTTTGCTGTTGGTGAATTAGTGTAGCATACCACACGGATGAGCTGTCCTTCCTCATAGTTCCATGTGTCGAGTGCCTCTGCAGAAACAGGGATTTGTCCTTCTTCACCATTGCGTCCCCTGCGTGCTTTAGCAGGATAAGTGCCAATGTATGTGACTGGCTTCTCGCTCCAAAGTGATGCACGGAACCAACCACGAGGCTTCTTGAAACTGCCGAAGTCGAGAAGTCCTGTGTTCAAACCGCGTGAAGGCCACTTGCCACTCTCACCAAGGTAGTCGGTACCTGTCCAAACGAACTGGCCGAAGATGTGGTCCTTGTCACGAACATCCTTCCAACTGCTATAACCAACACCTGTTTCGCTACCATAGATAATACGCTTAGGGTATTTCTTGTGGTCCACATCGTAGCGGTTCTCAGTATAGTTGTATCCAACCACATCGATAGCCTGAGGATATGCAGTCTGGTTACTCATAACCACACCAGCAAGTGCACCCGTTGTTGGACGGGAAGTGTCAACGGCACGAATGCAGGCAGCCAATCGCTTTGCAATCTTTCCGATACGCTTCGCATTAGGGGCATCCTTCTTGTAACCGCCAAACATAGGTTGGTTGATTTGAGCATTGCCACCATCAAGAATGCGGTGTGAGTAAGGGTCATTAGGATAATCTACCTCATTGCCCACAGACCAGAGGAAGATACATGGGTGGTTACGGTCGCGACGAACCATGTCAGTCACATCGCGCTCAATCCATTCTTCGAAGAAGTCGAAAGTACCGAAGTAGGCAGGTTTGCCGTTGTTCCAACCTTCAACCCACTTACGCTTAGGGAACTCCCATTCGTCGCTGCCCTCGTCCATTACGAGCAAACCGAGTTCGTCGCAGAGGTCATAGACTATAGGTGCTTGAGGATTGTGGCTCATACGGATGGCATTAGCACCCATATCCTTGAGGTTCTGCAAGCGACGACGCCACACGTCGGCTGGCACGACTGCTCCAAGTACACCTGCATCGTGGTGCAGACACACACCCTTAACCTTCATGTTCTTGCCGTTGAGCGAAAAACCGTTGTTAGCATTGAAGTGAAGCGTACGAAGACCAATGCGACACGAAGTCTCGTCTATCTTCTCGCCGTCCTGGAAGAGTTCCACCTTGAGGTTGTAGAGATATGGCGAATCGACAGACCAGAGTTGTGGTTTTCTGATACGCATAGGGATAGTTTGCTTTGGTATGTGCGAATTGAAAGAAGTGCGAATATGTGTGACTGGCAAACCGTCGGCACGAGTGATGGATGCCACGAGTTCGAGTTGTCCGATGGCATAGTCCATATTATCTACAAGCATGTCAACATCTACCACAGCCATCTCGTCGGTGATGCTTGTAGCTCTCCATCCCACACCCCACTGGCTGAGGTGAACTCGTGGGGCAGAAATGAGATACACGTCACGGTAGATACCACTACCCGTGTACCAACGACTGTCTGCCAACTGACTATGGTCCACACGAACACTAATGACATTGTCGCCTTCGTGGAGATATGGAGTCATGTCGTACATGAAGGATGCGAATCCATTAGGACGATGTCCCAGTTTGTGTCCATTGAGATAAACTGTTGAACGGCAATATACACCTTCAAAATAGATGTAGTGCATCTGAGCATCATCTGTGATTTTGAAGTGCTTGCGATACCATCCTATGCCACCTGGCAGATAACCCTGACAACTTGGAAATGACTTGGACAACTGTCCTTCGATACTCCAGTCGTGGGGCACATCGAGTCTTCTCCATTTTGTATCATCGTACTGCTCGTTCAGGGCAAGTGTATCGTCGGCAAGGTCGAACAACCAGCCTTCGTTGAACAGTGTTGGTTTTCCAAACGACACCTGCGCTTGTATTGGCATGAAACATAGTGCTGCCAACAGTAATAGGCACTTCATTTTATTCAAAGTCATAATTATTTAATAGTATTAAGTGAGTAATGATTGCAAATATACAATTTTATTATATAAGCATGTGCAATTTGTCATAAAAATACACTAAATTTGCATCAACATTCATAAATTACCAATCATTTATTAAATTAAAACCTATGAAGAAAACTATTATTGCCCTCATCGCCCTTGCTATGGGAATGATGGCTAATGCCCAATCGTCGTGGACAGCAGACAATGGTAACGGTACATATACCAACCCATTGATGTACGATGAATTTTCTGACCCTGACATTTTGCGAGTGGGCGATGACTACTATCTTTGCGGAACAACGATGCATACAGTCCCTGGACTCGTCATCCTTCATTCGAAGGACTTGGTGAACTGGGAAAATGTCTCATACTGTTTTGACCGTTTTGATTTCGACGATGATGCTTTCTCATTGAAGAATGGAAAGGAAATATATGGACAGGGCATCTGGGCACCATGTATCAGATATGCTAACGGACAGTTCTATATATATAGTAATGTGAACGGAAAGGGACTTCAGTGCTATACAAGTAAGGACATCAAGGGACCTTGGAAGCACCATAATATGCAGGGAAGAATCTATGACCTCAGTGTTCTCTTTGATGATGACGGCAAGATTTATGCTATTCATGGTTATGGAGAAGTGCATTGTACAGAACTCAAGCCTGACATGAGTGGTCCTATCGAAGAGACTGACCGTGTAATCATTCCTAATGGAAGTGCTGTGGGTGAAGGTCACCACATGTATAAGATTGATGGCATGTACTACCTCATCTCTACAGATTATCGTCCAAATGGTCGTACTCTCTGCTCTCGTTCAAAGAGCATCTGGGGACCATACGAGACTTGTGTGATTACTGCCGACGAGACATTTGGTTATCATGCAGCATCACTCACTGAGGTTCGTGGTCGTATTGTTCCTGATGGAAGCAAGTTTGCTGCAGGTCCACTTGATGTGAATGCCACAGCATGTACAAACATTCATCAGGGTGGTATCGTGCAGACTCAGAATGGTGAGTGGTATGCTCTCCTCATGATGGACTTCCACTCTATTGGTCGTACTACTACTCTCGCACCAATCACATGGAAGGATGGATGGCCAATGCTTGGTCTTGAAGGCAACCTTGGTCGTGCTCCTCGTACATGGACAAAACCTAATATTCCTGGTGCTGAGAACATCAAACCTCATGCTCCTTATCAGCGCAATGAGGACTTCAACGGTAAGAAGCTTGGCAGAGTTTGGCAGTGGAATCATAATCCAGACGACACAAAGTGGAGCATGAAGGGCGGTCGTCTTCAGCTTCAGTCTATGCCTGCCGAACAACTTATGTGGGCTCGCAACTCACTCACTCAGCGTGTTATTGGTCCTGCAAGCACTACAACTGTCGAACTCTTCACAAAGAAGATGAAGGATGGTGATGTGGCTGGTCTTGGAAATATCAACGTGCCATGCAGTTGGGTTGGTATCGTGAAGGACGGCAAGAAGATGACTCTTCGTTGCTTCGAGCAGATGAAGAACGACACTATTGATACAGACATCACACTCCCTAAGGATGGTCGAGTATGGTTGCGCTTCGAAGGCGACTTCGACCATGACAAGGGACACTATGCTTATTCTACAGATGGAAAGAACTTCAAGCAGGTTGGTCCAGAGATGCAGCTCACTTATCAGCTCATTTCGTTCCAGGGCTCACGCATGTCGCTCTTTGCCTTCAACAAGAAGGGAGCGAATGGTGGTGTAGCAGAATTTGATAACTTCACTGTTTATGAACCAAAGGCCGATCGAAGCAAGAACATTCCTTACGGCAAGTCTTTCCGCATCATCAATCTTGCAACAGGTCTTCCAATGCATGCTCAGCCACACGGTTTGATGTACGATACTCGTGCTAACGACAAGTCGCCTCAGACTAAGTTCCACATCGTTGACCGTGGTAACGGTAAAGTTGTCCTTCAGTGTGAAGATGGTCGTTATGTATTCGTGAGTGGTATGGGACTTCCTGGTGATGTTCGTCTCACTAAGGACGAGAAACTTGCAGAAGAATTCATGTGGCAGGATTATCTTGACAATGAGTTCATGCTTATGTCAACTCGCACTCATACTTACATCGGAAAGTCTCCAACAACAGGTTCGCCATACTCTATGGACTTCAAGGGTGCTGACCCTGCAAGAAAGAATGGAGCTGTGTTCCGTTGGGAGGAGTAAAACTCGTGTTTGTGGTAAATAGCGAAAACTAATGTATATATGAAAAAACTGTTATTCTTAGCATTGCTTGCATCGTCAGCAATGTCGAATGCACAAGAGCAACTTGCATTCCCTGAAGCAAGAGGCTGGGGCCGTTTCGCCACTGGTGGACGATACGGTTCGGTGTATCATGTCACAAACCTCAATGACAGCGGTGCTGGTTCGTTGCGTGATGCCGTGTCCACAAGGAATCGTATCGTGGTATTTGATGTGGCTGGTGTCATCAAACTCAGTAGTCGTCTTGTGTTTGCAAGCAACCTTTATGTAGCTGGACAGAGTGCTCCGGGCGAGGGTATCACCGTATATGGTAATGGTGTGTCGTTCTCAGGTTCAACAAATAGCATCATCCGATATATGCGTTTCCGCATGGGAGCAGGAGGCGACTCGGGCAAGGACTGTGCTGGTGTTGCCAATGGTACTAACATGATATTCGACCATTGTTCGTTTGCATGGGGTAGGGACGAGACATTCTCTATCAATCCAGATGGAAAGGGCGACTTGCATAGCATCACATTGCAGAACTGTGTTGTGGGACAGGGTCTCATGAGTCACTCTGCAGGTGGACTCATTCAGGCTGATAAGATTTCTCTTTACCGCAACTTCTATTGCGACAACTCTACGCGTAATAATAAGGTGAAGGGTGTGAATCAGTATGTCAACAATGTAGTCTATAACTGGAAAGATGGTGCTTACATCATGGGTGGCGATTCGGAAGGACAAAGCTACTGCAATATTGTGAGCAACCTCTTCATCAATGGTCCTATGGGTGGCGGCAATGCCTTTACCACTGGTAATACCAACTTCCATTGTTATGTGAAGGACAACTATCAGGACAATGTGACAGATGGTGTGTACGACCCTAAACCTGTCACTAACTTCTCTGGTGCTGATGTGGTGGCTACACCTTATGATTATCCTGTGCTTGAGGCTATGAGTGCAACATCGCTCCTTGATAATCTTAAGACTGTCGGAGCATCATTCCCTTTCCGTGACTATGTGGATTACTACATGGTTGATGAGGCTATGTCGTTTGGTAAGGATGGTGCGTTCATATCAAATGAGGGCTCACTTCCTTATGGCATTCCATCTTCTTGGAATGTGTGGAAAGGTAGTCAACGAGTAGATACAGATAAGGACGGTATTCCTGATGCTTGGGAAGCTGAGATTGGTTCTGACCCATCAAAGAATGATGCTATGACAATGCGTTCTGATGGTTATACCAATATCGAGGCTTACCTTAACCTCCTCCCTGTAAAGACTGATGGCATCACTCATCTCCGCGCCCCAATGCTCGTAGAGCAGATTTCACAGAGCACTACATCTATGCAGATAGCATGGAGAGACTGGACAGAAGGTGAGGATGGTTTCAATGTGGAAATCAAGTCTGCGGGAAGCGACTGGAAGGTTGTAGCAGAGGTGGATGCAGGCAAGACTACCGCTACCATCAAGGACCTTGAACCTGGTGCTGCATACGACATCCGCATTGTTGCATGGAGAGGTACTGGCGATGAAGCTGTCAAGTCTGACTATAGCACAGTAAAGACATTCAAGACTCGTCCGCTCGAACAAGGCATGGTTGATGTTGACAACTATGAAGCTGATGCTGAATGGTTGGGTGGTGCTGCTGAATGGAACGCAACTCAACAAGCTTGGAACACTGCTGATGGTCTCTACAAGGATGGAATGAAGGTTCTCTTCCGTGAGGGTGCAGTTACTCTTAATGAAAGTGTTGAACCTGCTAGCGTTGTTGCAAGTGTGGCAGAAGGTAAGTCTGTTTCTATTTCTGGAACAGGTGCCATCACAGGAACTACCACAATGAATAAGGGCGGTAAGGGTACACTTACTGTCAAGACACCAAACAGCTACACTGGTGCTACCGTGTGCCACGATGGTATCTTTGAGTTCAGTTCTCTCAAGGATGGTGGTGTTGCATCAAGCATTGGTGCAAGTCAGGAGTTTGCCCAGAACTGGATATTCAATGGTGGTGAATACCGTTATACAGGAGTAAGCACATCTACGAATCGTTCGGCAAGGGTGCTCAGTAATAGCAAACTTACAGTAGCTAATGCAAGTACAACAGTCACTATGAATGGTGCGCTTGAAGGACAAGCCGACCTCACAATAGGAGGAAAGGGTACCGTTCAGGCTAACACAAAGAACTTCTTTGGTCATACTGGTGCAACTATTCTTGAAGGTGGAACGCTCTTCCTTCCTAATGCAGAGATTGCAAACAATGGTATTGGTTCTTCTTCAAAACTCATCATGGCTGGCGGTACACTCAAGACTAAGGGTGAGACAGAGGGTTACGAGACATATTCGTTCCCAATCGAAGTGAAGGAAGGTACAACATCTATCTTTGCACCAAACCGCAACTGTTACATGAAGAACCTCACAACAGGTTCGGGTACACTTCAGATTGACATACCATACGTTCGTGAATATGTTCAGGGCAATTACGATAACTTCACAGGTCGTATCATAGCAAATGCCTTAGCAAAGGGTAACCTCTTCCTTTTGAGTGGAAAGAACATCCCTAAGGCTGTCGTTGAGCTCAAGAATGGTGCTCGTTGTGTTGGCTGGGATACTGCAGGCAACTATACTCTTGGTGGTCTTTCTGGTGCTACAGGAACAGAACTTGGTGGTTCGAGCAAGCAGACTAACAACTTCACTTGTTCATGGACCATTGGTGGTGCTAATACTGATGAGACCTTCCGTGGTATAATCAACAACTATTCATGTTCGGGAAGTGGCCATCAGGGAACAGTCAACATCACAAAGACTGGTACTGGTGATTGGCGACTTACAGGAGCTAATGAGTATAAGGGTACTACAACTGTGAACGGAGGACGACTCATTGTTAATGGTGTACATTCAGGCACAGGTGCTGTGACAGTTAATAAGGGTGGTACTCTTGCAGGTCTTGGCTCACTTGCTGCTGCCGTGTCTGTTAGGGCTGGTGGTAACATCTATTCGGGTGACACAACAGTCGTGAACCGCAATGCACTCACTATTAAGGGTAAGCTTACTGTCGTTAAGGGCGGTATGGTTACGGTTCCTATCAGCATAGATGGAAGCACAATCAAGATTAGCAAACTTGTCATCTCGGGTGGTGCTGCATTCACAAGTGCTACGCTCTGTCTCGAATTTGCTGGTGAAGAAGAGGATGTTGACCTTCCTGTAGGTACATCACTCAAGGTTCTTGTTCCTTCAGGTACAGTAACAGGTTCGTTCGCAGAGATTATTCCTGCTACTCCTGGTGCTGGCAAGGTGTGGGACACTACCGATCTTCTGAAGACAGGTACAATTAGTGTCATCGAAGATGAAGCCGTTTCAATTCGTTCTGTTGATGCAGTAAAGGCGGACGATGTCATCTATGATCTTGCAGGTCGCCGTTGCTACAAGAACAATTTGTCGGCAGGTGTCTATATTGTTAACGGAAAGAAGACATCACTCAAATAATCAGTTGTTATGGCAGAAGAACTAAAGATTGCCGCTGGCAATAAAGAAGAAAAATATGCAGAACTCTATCCGCAGATAAAAGCTGTTGTTGAGGATGAGGGTGATGCCATTGCAAACATGGCTAATGTGGCAGCAATGCTGTGGGAGACATTCCACTGGTGGTGGACAGGTTTCTACCGTGTGATTGACGGTGAACTTGTGCTTGGTCCGTTCCAAGGTCCAATGGCATGCACTCGTATTCGCAAAGGAAAGGGAGTATGTGGTACTGCATGGGCAGAGAACGCTACTCAGGTTGTTCCTGATGTTGACCTCTTTCCTGGACACATCGCTTGCTCAAGTGCATCGCGCAGTGAGATTGTTGTTCCTCTCCACGATGCAGAGGGTAATTTGACTGGTGTGCTTGACATAGACAGTGAACACCTCGCAACCTTCGACGACACAGACAAGGTCTGGTTGGAAAAGATTGCTGCATTGCTATAAAACATACTGATATACATACAAAAGGTGCATCATCCGCAATGGTTGATGCACCTTTTTATTATATATATGTGAGAATTACTTCGTGCTAATCTGGAACTGAGGAGCAGGAATGTCATCAGTATTGTAGAGAGTAGGTGTTGGGTAGTCATCCCAGCAATAGCGGATAGTGGTTGACATCACACCGTCAGGAAGTTCAACGCACAGCTCGTAGTCGCCAACGATTGTCGCTGTTGCCCACTGGTACTTGTCCTCAATGAGAATGGCAATGTTGTTGAGTTTTTCGCCCTTGCAAGCAAGCTTGCCAGTTTTCTTGTCGAACTTGATGTATGCCTTTCCGCCCTTGATTGTTGCCTGAACAGGGTGTGGACCTGTACTTACTATCTTCTTGCCATAAGCAAGTTTCTGCATCTGGAGGGCTGCACGGTGTCCAGCAGTCTTCTTGTCCTGTGGGTGAATGTCGTTGTATTCGCCTGTGTCAAGGGTTGGAGCAAGACCTGCGTTCTTGATGTTCTGTGCAGCAAGATACTGCTGTTCACGAATCTGTGTCCATCCACTCTCGAATGGTTTGTCGTGCTTCGCCTGGAAACCTGGTAACTGCATGATGACAAATGGATATTCCTTTCCAAGTTGTTTGCGCCAAGCAGTAATCATGGCATTGAGATAATCTGCGTACGACTTGGTGTTGCCCAAGTTTGATTCGCCCTGATACCAAAGGATAGCCTTGAGCTGGATGTCTTGGAATGGAGCAATCATGGCATTATAAAGACCTGTGTTACCATCAACGAAGTATGTGCTACCTGGGCGTGGAGCAACCTTGCTGCCCTGTGCCATCTGCCATTCGTTGCCGAGTTGTATGACTTGGTCTGCTACTTCAAGCTGATAGAGTTTGCCTTTGGTGAAGTTGCCTCGACCTCCCTGAGAGATGAGATGTACCATAACTTCATTGTCGCCCTCCTTGAGCAATCCTGCTGGTATCTTGTAGATACGAGGAGGATATTCGTATGTGGTGTTGCCCACGAACTTACCGTTTACAAATACTGAGTCGGCATCCTTCATTGCTCCAATGCGGATTGTGGCTTCCTTGCCAGCAAGTGTGGTGTCGAGTTCGAGGACCTTACGGAACCAGTATGAGCCATTGCCATTAAACCAGTTGCTGAAGATGTCGGTAGTCTTCCAGGTTGAGAAGTCGTAGCCTGCGCTCTTCCAACGGTTAACGACTGTATCTGTGGCGATACAGTTGCGGTCCCACTCAAATCCTCTGCGGTTCTCTGCATTACGAATAGAGTCAACCCAGTTCTCTTGGTTGTACTTAGCCTTAGTGAACTCATCTTTATATGCAGGGAATGTTGCAAGCACATCCTTTGGAGTCCATGCCTCTACACGAGTGCCACCAACAGCCGAGTTAATGATACCGATAGGCACATTTTCCGATTCTTGAAGTTCACGTGCCATGAAGTAACAGATACCAGAAACCTCAGCACAGTTGTCAGGAGTGATGTCCTGCCAAGGCTTAATAATCACATCCTTGTTTGGACGAACATAGTTGAACTGATGAGGGAGTTTCAAGTAGCGTATCTGTCGGTTCGAATAATCTTTCACTTCGTTTGCCACTACATCCATACAACGACGGATTGGGAGTTCCATGTTGGACTGACCAGAGCAGAGGAACACATCACCAATGAGGATGTCCTTGATAGTCACTTCTTCTGTACCAGACTTAACGACGAGTTGAGTGCCTTCACCGTTCGCTTTCTGAGAAGCAGTATAAACTTTCCACTCACCATTGTTGTCGGCAGTAGTTTTTACTGTCTTGCCGTTGAGAGTGACTGTTACTGAAGCACCTGGTGCTGCCCATCCCCATACTGGGTTTTTAGTTCCGCGCTGAAGTACCATGCCATCACCAAAGAAGCGTGGCAAGCGGAGCTGAGCATTTGCTGAGAGAGTAGCAAGTAAGAGAGTAATTGCTAATAAAAAAAATCTTTTCATATTTTATAATGTGTTTAGATTACTATTTGATGACCATCACGAAACCGCCACGAGGTTTGCAGTTGAAGGAATTCTTGAAGTTCGCATTTCGTGTGATTCTCCAAGTGTTAGCCTTGCTGTTGCCATCCTCGAAGATAGTAATGAATGAACCTGTGCGCTTGATGCGGTTGAGATTAAAGGAGAGAGTTTGTGGTTCGTCCGTACCATTGATGCCTGCGATGTACCATGTTGAACCGCTACGACGAGCCATGACAACAGACTTGCCTGGATAACCTGAGAGCAACAGCGTCTCGTCCCATACTGTAGGAAGTGAACCGAGATAGTTCTTCACCTCTTGTGGCTGTGAAAGGAAACTTTCTGGGCGGTCGGCGAGGTGCTGGATGCCACTCTCATACAAGGCTGTGAGAGCAAGTTCGTGAGCATGAGTAGTGATGTGTGGATGCTGAGAGTCAGAGAATGCACAAGGAGTGTAGTCCATGCTTCCCACTACGTTGCGAGTGAAAGGAAGTGTGGCGTTGTGTGCAGCGGCACGCTTAGTGAATGTAGGCACATTGTTGTACCACTCTGCTCCATACACGCCCTCAGTGCTGATGAGGTTAGGAAATGTGCGCATCCATCCGCGAGGAAGGGTGGCACCATGGAAGTTAACAACCAAATGATGCTTTGCAGCACTTTCAAGCAAGTCGATGCAGTATGACATATTTGCGTTGTTGTCACCACTGAAGAAGTCAATCTTCACACCCACAACACCAATGCTTTCGCACCATGCGAACTCGCGTTCGCGGTCTTCTGGCTTATTGAGGCGGAACTTAGGTCCCGGAGCACCATTAATCCATCCTACAGAAGAGTTGTACCAAATCATAGGCTTGATGCCTTTCTTGATGGCATAGTTCACAGCATCAACAACGGTCTTGCCATCCTTGAACTCATCCCATTCGGCATCGATGAGAACGTAAGGGAGATGGAGTTCTGCAGCCATATCAACATATTTCTTGATAATGTTGAAATCATTTGAACCGTGGTTGTATGCCCAATAAACCCACGAAGCAACACCTGGTTCTATCCAACTTACATCGCCCAACTGGTTAGGTGTGCTGAGGTCAGTAACCAATGTTGATTCTACAACATCACTAAGTGAACCAAGTATAAGGACTTTCCATGTACTTGACTTCGCATCGTTGTCGTTTTTGTCCGTAACAATACGGAACTCGTTCTTCGTAGATGTGCCATAAAGACTTGATGCTGCGTTATCTTTCTTTACATCAGCTTCGGTAAGCAAACCGAACACATCGTTGTTGAACTCAAACAAAGAAGGGAACGCCAAGTGGTCGCCCGTCTTCACTTCACGGTTGAGAGGGAAGAATCCTTCGTAGGCATCGCTCCAGTTCATGAGCCAAGTGTTGCTAACATTGCTGAAAGATATGTTTACTGGAACTTCAGCCTTTGAACCTGTACTCTCGCGTGCTACCTTCTTGAAGGCAACACCATCGTTGTAAGCACGGACAACAAGCAAACCTCCATCTTGAAGTGAATACACATGTTCCTTTCCCTTGTTTGTACAATGAAGTCGCTTACCTGTAATCATCTGGTAGTCTGCCTTGATAGTTCTTTCCGAACCCTCTGCTATGCCAGCAATCTGGGCTATATAGATAGGCATCCATGTACCATTTGTTTTGTAGCTAACAGCTATTCCTTCTGCACATTTCTCTGCCTTAATCTTTCCGTTAGGTGATGTGACAGCAAATGAATTGAATGCAAATAAACAACTTAGAACGAATAATACACCTCTAATTTTCATAATTTTATCTTGGATTATAATACATACATTTATATCTATGGTAACATATCTAAGTCTGCAACAGAGTAATTGTCTATGTCGAGTTTGAACTTCATGAGGTCATCCAACTTGTATTTTGGAGCAGGACAATCCACAGGAAGCGGTCTCTTAGAGAATTGCTGGAAATAGAGTAGGCAAGCGTCACGCCACCACTGAGCATCCTTTGCCTGACGTTCAAAACGACTCAACTGGCTATTATAACGCTTTGCATCAACGTATGGTTTCATTGCCTTCCATGTGTCAACGAAAGTGCTTGCCTCGCGAACACCCCTGTCGTATGTGTAACAGAGATTCTCCCAAAGAGAAAGACCATTCTTCATGGTGTAGTCCCAACCGACATGATGGAACCAGAGGATGAGGTTCTCAGGACAGAGTTCGATGTCATTATATATAGTACGCAAAGGTTCTGGGTAGAGAGAAGCATTACCACTGCCCTTGTCTGTGCGGTCGAATCCTATACCAGCTGCATCAGCCTTGTGGTAATAGCGTGGCAACCAGTCCTCGCGCCATCCTTTTGGTGCGCACCAAGGTTCTGGACCGTAGTGATGACCACCTGCAAAGATATGGTGAAGACCAAGTGGCATCATGTAGTCAACAACTGTTTCGTGCGACTTCATAAGGAGCTGTGTCATAGGTTTCACGAAAGCATCATCAGCACAGTATTCCTTCTTCAAGAACTCCTCTGCTGCCTGACGAGCAGAAACCGAACGGTCACTTGTCATACGACCAAACGCATACCAGTTGGCACGAGCAAGGTCGTTGTTAGTCCAGTTGTCCACATCACCGATGTTAGCCACACCTGCAACACCAACGAGAGGCACATTCTTCACCGCATTGAAGAACTCAGCGTTCTGAGTGCCGAGATAACAAGTATGGATGCTATGACCAGTGTATTCCTGAGTAATCTGAAGTTCTGCCATCATCTTTGTCTTCTTCAAAGCAAAGAAAAGAGGCGAAACAGGTTCGCGAGGCTGAAAATCGATAGGACCATTCTTGATCTGGATGATGACATTATCAGCAAACTGTCCGTCGAAAGGAAGAAACTCCTCCACAGCCTGACTTGCACGGTCGCCACCCTTTGCAGAATACACAAAGGCACGCCACATCACTATGCCACCATGAGGCTTCAAAGCTGCCGCGAGCATATTGGCTCCATCAACGTGAGTGCGACCATAATCCATAGGACCAGGTTCGCCTTCACTATTTGCCTTTACGAGAAATCCACCGAAGTCGGGAATCAACTTGTATATCTCATTTGCCTTCTTCACCCACCACTTCTGCACTCCAGCATCAAGAGGATCGGCAGTCTTGAGGTCACCAAGAGCCTTAGGCGAGGCGAAGTTTACGGAGAGATATACCTTGATACCATAAGGACGAAGCACATCAGCAATCTTAGCTGTCTTCTTGAGCATGTCAGTTGACAGCATCATTGGTTTCGCATTTACGTTGTTGAGTACAGTACCATTGATACCAATCTCCTGGTTGTACTTGCCGTATTCCTCGTATCGAGCCTTCAAAGCCTTTGGAATACTGCCTTTGCCAGCAGGAATCTCCTTCCATTTCCATATCGAACGACCAGCATAACCGCGTTCTACCGTGCCGTCGGGATTATCCCAATGATTGAGAATGCGAAGTTGGAATGCCTCTTGTGCGAAAGAAGGCAAAAGGAATAGTGATACGATAAGTGTAAGAATAAGTTTTTTCATATAAGTATATTTTTATGTGCTACATGTGAGCACTTTTGGTTTTCTTGAACTTGTAGTAACGAGCAGCTCTGTGGCTCACGCCGTCTTCCTTCTCTTCGAGCGGGATGACATAAGGCATCTGTGCTATTCGTTTATGGAAATTCTTGATGTCGAATGTCTTTCCAAGCACCACCTCCATCACCACGCGGAGTTGAGCTGCAGTGAACTTGCGAGGCAAAAGGTCGAAAAGATGGGTGACATCGAGTGTGGCAACCTGCTGCACAGATTTGACCGCCTCGTTGACAATCTCATTATGGTCGAATGCCAACTTAGGCAACTCTGTAATCGGAATCCATTGTGCCTCGTACCCCTCGTCCAGTTTTACCATCTTGCTGTCGATGCGGAGCAGGGACAGGTATGCGATGGTCACGATGCGTTCGATGTGATGGTCAAGGTGGTGGAAACGCTCAAGCCAGATGCTGTCTTCAGGGTTTTTAAGTCGGTTTGCCCCACCAAAAGCTCGAAACTGAATCATCTTCACATGAGTAAGACCTGTCAACTGAGTAAGCACACGCTGTGCTGCCTCGTCCAGATTCTCATCCATGTTTATGAGACTACCAGGCAATTTGTAGCTGCCCGTACTATCTTCACCGCCATTGCTGCATTGGCGTACCACGAGGGCGTTGAGTTGTTCGCCATCAAATCCCAGCAGAACGCAATCTACTGAAACGTAAGGATTGACAATCTGATTCATGAGCTTTGTTATTGTGTTAAAAATGAAATTTATAATTCGTCAGGAGAAATATCGACAGAAACCGTTTCCGATGATTTATTTCCTTTGTACCTGTACCGTATTCCCACATTAATATCCTTGCAGATGTCGAGGAAGAACTTGAAGGAAGGTTCCTGGTTGTTAATCACATTCTGTCGGATGTTCTCGCCAAACGACTCCTCCATCTGCTTCATGTACTCCATAGTGATTTCACCTTCTTGCAGTTCGTATTCGTATGTTACGGTCTTGCCATCGAAAGTCATGTCGTACCATTTTGTGATGTTGTCCAAGTTGGTAGGGAGTTGCAGACAGCACATCTTTACATTGTTTTCAACATAAGCCTTCTCGATGTCCTTCTTCTTCATGTTGCTCAGACTGGAGAGAGCATCAGTATCATTAGATAGTTTGATAGTGGCATGCGTCTTGCTTCCCACGAGTTGATATGCAAATCCGAGTCCTGCATCGGTACATTCCTGAAATACATCATTGAACTCGCCACCTATACCTATGGCATACATGAAGTTCTTCTTCACCAAGTCCTCATGTTCCTTCAGCAGAGCGATGTTTACAAGGTTCTCGTCCATGAGAATGTTTGCCACCACCTCGTTGCTTTCCTTATCTATGATGATGGATGTAAGTCGCTGTCCTGTGCCCATGTCGATAGGCAGTTCCTTCTGCAAAGCATCTATCTCCTTGCGTAGTTTATCGATTTTTGAGTTGCAACTTGTCATCATCATTGTTGCCACCATGACAAGTATGAGTAGTTGGATCTTCTTCATATATATTTATATAAAATGTGTAATAGAGTCGTTCTTTGCTGCAAAATTAACAAATAATAATGAACAGACAAAATAAATCCCCCTAAATTAGTTTCTTTCATTTATAAGATGTACCTTTGCACATGTACAAAAACACGATACAATGAACTTAATACAATTGCTCAAGAAGATAGGTCCATACGTTAGACCTTATAAGTGGCTCGTAGTTGCCACACTCATACTAACCCTTATCGGCTCACTCATAGCTCAGGTAAATGCTGTAGTACTCGACCGTACGGTTGATGCTATCAATGCCCTTGTCGTTCCTGAAGGTTTTGAATGGTCGAAGGCATCAAAGATATTGACGGTCATCAGTATTGTACTCTTAGGTAAGGAAGTGCTTGCTGCCTTGATTCGTTATGCCCAGAACTATTTCGGCGAACGAATGCGAATACTTGTGAGCAAAGACCTCTCGCAAGCCGTAGTTGACCATATCCTTTCCTATCGTATGGCATTCTTTTCAAGACAAGGAAATGAGACAGGTAAACTGCAAACTCGTATCGACCAGGGTGTGGGAAGTCTGTCTTCTACCGTGCAGAGCCTCTTCATCGACCTCTTGCCGCTGTTCACTTCTGCGCTCCTCGCACTCATCTTGATGTTTGTGGCGAATGTGTATGTAGGTCTCACAGCCCTCTTCATCGTACCTATTTATATATGGATAACCATAGCACAGGCAAAGCGTCTCAAGGGATGGCGACACAATATGCGATTCTTCCGCGAACTCAAGGGTAATGGAATAGTCAGCATCATTGAGAGCATGAATGTCATCAAGTCGTTCAATCGTGAAAGCATCGAAAGTAAGAAGCAGTGGGACATCCAGTGTCAGTTTACCGATAATCAGATGCTTGTGCGCAAGACATCCTTCTATTTTGATGGCATCAAGAGTTTCATTCAGCAGGTAGGTACGGTACTCATCATCATCCTCACCGCATATCTCGTGCTTATCGAATATCCAGGCATGACCATCGGTAAGATTATGTACCATGTGATGCTCTTTGCGAATGTGACTGCTCCTATCACACAGTTGCAACGCATCTTCGATTCGTTGAACGATGCCCTTATCTATGCAGAAGGCTTCTTCGATATTCTTGAGGCAAAGGACGAGAAGGAGCCAAGTGGCACTTATCGCCCAGAAAGCATCAAGGGCGACTTTGAAATCAAGGGAGTTGACTTCACATATCCTAACGGTACAAAGGCACTTCATAACATAAACATGAAGATTGGTTCGGGACACATCACCGCCCTCGTGGGACTCTCCGGTGCAGGAAAGTCAACGATTGTCAATCTGCTTGATAAGTTCTTCGAGCCAGATTGCGGTTCTATTACCCTCGATGGAGTGGAACTGAAGGATTATGACACTCAGTTCCTGCGTGATAACATAGGTCTGGTGCTTCAGAAGAACCATATCTTCAATGGCACAATCGAGGAGAATATCCGTTACGGAAAACCAAATGCAACAGATGAGGAAGTGGTTGAGGCTGCAAAGAAAGCGTACATCTACGACCAAATCATGAAACAACCTGATGGTATGAAGGCTCAGGCTACAGCACTCTCGGGAGGTCAGCAGCAGAGAATCGCCATCGCTCGTATGTTCCTCAAGAACCCTCCTATCATCTTCCTCGACGAACCTACAGCCAGTCTTGATGCTATCGCAACCGAACAAATCAAGGCAAGTATCGATGCCATCAAGCGCGACCGTACCGTCATCATCATCAGTCACAGCATATCACAGATTATCGATTCCGACATCGTTTATGCTCTCAAGGACGGTAGAGTGGAACAGTCTGGTGAGTCGGATGAGCTCTATAAGCAGGGTGGTGTTTATCGCGACATCGTTGATGCATCGGCTCGCAGCCTTAACATCGAGAAGCTTGCACACACTATCGAAGGTAAGTAAAAAAGTGGGTGTTTTTCACACCTCTGCACAAACAAAAAAAGTTGACCGCAAGAATTGATAAAGTCTTGCGGTCGATTGAGGCAAAACTTGCGGTCGAATGAGCTCATTCGACCGCAAGTTTTATGCTAATTTTGAAGAGTTTTTAAATGATTCTGCAATCGTATGATAATCAATCACTTCACAATTTGCAATCAATTACTTCACGATTTCAAAATTCATAGCAGTAATCTCACCTTGTTTTACCTTTTGAGAAGTCGTTTTAGTGAGGATATTAGGGTGGATTTCAACCAGAATTCTGCTCTCTGCTACGTTATAAGTGTTGATTAATCTGTCGCGAACCGTTTGTGCGCGTTCTGTGGCGATTTGTTTGTTGTGCTCAACTGTAGCAGCATCGTTCCCGTCCTTTTCTCCATACGAATGGAGGACGATAGAGTGCTTTGGGTTGTCGAACAGGTAGTCTGCCACAATACGGAGATTATTCTTCTGCGACACTTGGAGTTCACTACTGCCGTAAACGAAAGAAAGGTCCGTTTCGAGGAACTCGTTGCTCTTGGCAGTCGTCTCCACATCTTCCATCTTTGGAACAACAGTCTCTGCGAGAACAATCTTTTCTGCTGGTTTTGCACTTCGTTTTCTGAAGAAGAACCACGAAAGACCTATGTTGGCATCCACAAAACCATCTACTCGAGATGTGTTGCGACTCCAACCATTGTAGCGGTCCGATGCGAGATTATACTTCGCTTCAAGAGCTAAATCCAAGTGATTTGTCAGTTTGATGCTACCTGCAAGGCCTGCATGAACAACTGGGACAATCCTACTCTTTGTGTTCACACAATAGTTATTGTGCCATACCTCATCGTTCAAGAATGGACTGAAATTAGAGGTGTAGAGCGCTCCACCACCAAGTACGAGGTACAATGCGTTCCTACGATATGGCTTCTTCTCACTGAAACAGTTAGTGAGGTTGACCATAGCATCCAGATAACCTGTGATGGTGTTGAAACGATATTTTTCGTTCATGTCGGGGTACTCTGCTCCAAGTGCTTTTGGAGCACGTCCGTTCTGGTGGTTGTAACCAACCGACAAACGGAGTCCTCCAAAGCGGAATGGGTTGTATCCTATTGCAACATTGAAACCTGGAACATCGGGAACAAGGTCTGCTGGGCGCATGTTCTCTGCCAACGAACGTTCGGTTGAAGCATTCGCTGTGACATATAAATCTTGCGCTTTTGCAAGTATTGCTATGTTGAACAACAATAGTAAGGATATTATCTTTTGCATAATGCTATTTCCGGTTTTATGGGGTTTCTTCATTCATTATCTTGTTGCAAAGATAAGAATAAAAAAGGAAATAAACGGTATGGAGCAGAGAAAGATTGCTTACGAAGCAGTCTTGTTGGTTTATTTCACGAGTCTAACCTCGTAAATCTCTCCAACCTGCTTGCCCTTATGTGCCACAAACTTGATGCGAACCTGCTTCTTGCCCTTGAGTGCTGTTGAAGGAATTTCGTATTCTTCAAACTTGAACTCAGACGAACGGAACTTTCGTGTGTTCATGACTGTCTTGACAAGAACATCATCAGCATAGATGTCAAACTCATTAGTGCGCCAGTCGTCCACACCCCAATACTTGATGCGAAGCTTGAGGTTCTGCTCTCCTTGAGTCTGCATAAGGTAACTGAAGAAGTGTCCATCGCGTGAGTCACGGAAGAAGACATCATTTGTGTTGCCTGTGCGTGAACCGTCGGTTTCCATCTTGTGGTCGGTCTCAGGCTGCTGTTCACCCGGTTGAACCTTGTCAACAGTGTTGGCTTCGAGAATCTGTCGTGCTTCCTCTTCCTTGCGAAGATTATCAAGATAGTTCTGGTACTTATTGCCTGTGAATGCCAACCAATACATCATGTAGCGTGAATCATGGATTTCGAAGAATGGCTGCAACTCACCATCGATAGCATTTATCATCTTTGTGTTGATGGTGAAGTGAAGTGGTTTGCCTTCGATTGGTTTGATGTCGTTAGCAATATCTTCTATGTCCTTACCTGTCACGAGGATTGGAGCCTTGTCGATTGGCAGTTTCTTTCCACCAGCATACTGGCCAAATCGGCTGTCGTCTGCGATGAGATGAGCAAGGTCCTCTGTTCCTGTCTTCATACCGAGCATGATAGGACCATGCATGAGTGCGATGTACTGTGGTACATTTGGAAGGTACTTGATGCTGTTGTGCATAGGGAAGTCAACTTCCACCACATCACCCTTCTTCCACTTTCTGTCGATGCAAACGTATGATTGAGGACCAGTAACGAGTGTTACTTCCTGACCATTTACCTTAACCTTGAAGTCGCCTGCCTTTACCCAACCTGGGTAACGAACCATGAGCTTGAACTGGCCCTTGCCCTGTGCAATGGTAATCTTACTGCTTTCGCCGTATGGGAAACCAGTCTCCTGGCGGAGTGTGATGCCACGTTCCTTCCAGTTGAGCTCTGATGCTACGAAGAGGTTTAAGAACAAAGCATCGTTGACATGAGTGTAGATGAACTGACCATACTTACCATGATTCTCCATACCTGTACCTACACAACACCACATTGCTTCGTTTGGAGCAGAGTAGTTTCGGTAGTGGCGAGGACGAGCAGGGGTGAAATATACATAACCACCATGCTCTGGGTGCTGAGTAGAGAGGATGTGGTTGAAGGTGGCAAGTTCGTAATAATCGGCATATTCAGCCTTTGGACTTGCACGATGAAGGTCCTCTGTCAGTTTGAGCATATTGTTTGTGTTGCACGATTCTGGTCCATCGATATCGTTGATGAAGTCCATACATGCGTCCTTGCTTGGGAAATGTTCACGACGGCTATCACCACCAAATGCGAGAGAACGGTCGCGTGTCACGATGTCCCAGAAATATGTACTTGCTGTGTGGTAAGCCTCTTCACCTGTAAGTTCAGCGATACGTTCAAAGCCGACAACCTTTGGTACCTGAGTGTTTGCGTGCATATTGTCGAGACAATCCTGGTGCTGCGACATCGGTGTGAAGAGTCGCTTATGGGAGAAACGCTTTGCACAATCAAGATATTTCTTGTCTTTTGTGATGGCGTATGCATCAGCAAGAACCTCGTTCATACCACCATGTTCGTTGCCGAGCATGTTTTCCATCTGTTCATCGCTGAGTTTTGATGTGATGAACACAGCCCAGTCGCTGAACTGAAGGAAGAGTTTCTTCGCATCTTCATTTCCACAGTAGAGCCACGCGTCGCGCAGACCTGCGTACATCTTATGAAGATTATAGAAAGGAGCCCATGCACCGAAGTATGTGCGGAAGTCACCTTCCTTGAATGTTGACCACAGTTTTGCACTGCCAGGGAATCCACCTACATAATCTTTTCCCCATGATGGATTGTTCTTTATGTTTGCATCGGCGCACTCCTGCAACTCCTTTATTATATATAGCATTCTCTCTTCGCATTCCTTGCTGCCTGTTGCTGCGTTGATGGCGAGTGCTGTGAGGTAATGTCCACCTACGTGTCCATCGAGACCATCCCAGTTTGGATAGGTCTTAGCCTTTGGTGTGAGACCAGCTTCCTTGCGGTAAGGTGCCATCATTCGGTCGCAGTCGTACTGAAGGAGAGTCTTGATGTTGAGGTCACGAGCCGACTTGAGTGGGCCGTTGAGCAGAGTTACGTCCCCAAGTGGAAACTCGTCGCAATACAATTTGTCTTGTGCTGATGCGCTGCTTGTCACTAAAAGCAACGGCAACAATAAGCGAAAAATTTTCATAGATTTTAATATTGTTATTTGTTAATATTGATGTTTCAATATGAAATATTCTTCATCAGGTGCAAAGGTACTGCCTTTATTTTTTATAAACTTCAAGGTATGTTACATAATTTTTGCCTTTTGTCCCAACGGAAGAAAAAGAACGATTTATAGGGCGTTTGAAAGGGTAAAATAGCATGTTTGTTGCAAAATCTTAATAAAATGCAATAATTTTTACAAGTCGTGTGGTGCAAAATGTGAGTATGTAACATATTTGAAAATATTTGAAAAATAAAAAGAAATAGGTTTGATTAGTTCGTCGTAACTTTGCACCGTGAAAAAACTGAATGACATGAAAAGATTTTTGACCGCAATATTGTTGCTTGTTAGCATCGTAGCGGAAGCCGCAGAGCAGTTCGTGAGTTTTAACAAGAGTGTAGAAACAGATTGGTGCTTGACGACAGGCGGTAGTGCTGTTCAGATAATATATGATGATGCAGATTATGTGGGTGTAAAGATTGCTGCAGAGAACCTCAAACAGGACCTGATGAAAGTGACTGGCGCAAACGTGTCTTTGACTACTCAGGGCGATGCTGCAGGAGTGGGACGCATCATTGTTGGTACAATAGATCATAATAGTTTGGTTAATAGATTGGTTAGGCAGAAAAAGGTTGATGGAGGTGCTCTTAGGCGTAAGAGCGAGAAATTCATCATCACTACTGCCAACATGGATGGACAAACTGCGCTTGTCATTGTTGGAAGTGACAAGCGTGGTACCATCTATGGTATTTATGAGTTAAGCAAACAAATAGGTGTCAGTCCTTGGCACGACTGGGCAGACGTTCCAGTAGAACATCACAACGACATTTATATTAAAAAAGGTATATATACTGATGGCGAGCCAGCAGTAAAGTATCGTGGTATCTTCCTCAACGATGAGGCACCAGCATTGACTGGATGGGTACACGAGAAATACGGAAAGGCATTCGACCATCGTTTTTATTCGCGCGTATTTGAACTCATCCTTCGTTTGAAGGGTAACTTCATGTGGCCTGCCATGTGGGGTGAGGCTTTCTATATTGATGACCCTGAGAACTCGAAGACTGCCGACGATATGGGTATCATCATGGGTACAAGCCACCACGAACCTATGGCTCGAGCTCATCAGGAATGGACTAGAAAGAAACGTGGACAGTGGAACTTCGACACTAACCAGGCAGAACTTGATACGTTCTGGCTCTATGGTGTGGAACGCATGAAGAAGACTGAGGATGTGGTGACAATCGGTATGCGAGGCAATGGTGATGAGCCAATGGGCAAGAATGCTGATGTCTCACTTCTTGAAAGGGTGGTTGCTCGTCAGCGCCAACTTATCGAAAAGGTTACAGGAAAGAAGGCAAGCGAAACGCCTCAGGTGTGGGCATTATATAAAGAGGTACAGGAATACTACGAGAAAGGTATGCGTGTGCCAGATGATGTAATCCTTCTTCTCTGCGATGACAACTGGGGTAATGTTCGTCTCCTTCCAGAACTTGGTGGCAAGCACCACAAGGGTGGCTACGGTATGTACTACCATGTTGACTATGTGGGTGGACCTCGCAACTCAAAATGGATTAACGTGAGTCAGATACAGAGAATGTGGGAACAGCTCAAACTCACATACGATTATGGAGTAGATAAGTTGTGGATTCTCAATGTGGGCGACTTGAAACCTATGGAGTTCCCTATCGACTTCTGGTTCAAGATGGCTTGGAACCCAAGTTTTGCTGACAAATATGAAGGAGAAGACATCCAGAGGTTTGTAGGTGTGGATGTATATACTGAGGATTTCTGTCGCCAGCAGTTTGGAGAGAAAGAGGCTAAAGAAGCTGCTCGAATCATCAATCTTCACGGCAAGTATGTGCATCGTTGTACAGCAGAACAGCTCGATGGCAGAACTTATTCGCTCGAAACAGGCGAGTGGGCAAGGGTTCTTGCAGACTACAAGCGTCTTGAAACTGATGCTCTCACTCAGTACATGGGACTTGAACCTCAATACAAAGATGCGTACTATCAGCTTATCCTCTTCCCTGTAAGAGCAATGGCTAACCTCTACGATATGTATTATGCTCAGGCTACTGGCGACCAGAAGCGCGTTGAGGTTTGTTTTGAGAACGACAAGAAACTCACCGCTGAATATCATAGTTTGGGTGGTGGTAAGTGGAATCACTTCGGTGACCAGAACCACATTGGATATAGAAGTTGGCAAGAACCACGTCAGCAGACAATACCAATGGTGCCACTTGCTGCGAAGGATTTACGTCCTGTAGCAAACCTCCCAGAAGGTGTAAGGAGACCTTTGGGTGGACATGTCTTCACAGAAAAGGATGGCATTGTGGCTATGGAAGCTGAGCACTATTATGACCTCACAAATGCAAAGGAATCAAAGTGGACCGTTATACCAGACTTTGGCAAGACTCTCTCGGGTGTAGGACTCATGCCTTACACTAAGCCTGCCAAGGGTGGACAGATTACATATAAGTTTAAGTTAAGTGAAAAGATTGAAAACCAAACAGCGACTGTGCTCTTGTACCTCGCTCCAACCTTCCCATTTAATGGAAACCGAGGACAGAGCATTGCCGTAAGTTTGGATGGTAATGAGCAGACCATCAATGTGAACGAACTCACAAAATGGATTAGAGATGGCTATCATGACCAGAACTACGAGTGGGAAAAGACTCGTATCAACCTGCAGAAACTTACTGTTCCTGTGCAGAAGTCTGCTGATGGAACGCACATTTTGACTCTCTCTCCACTTGATCCGGGAATCATCATCGAACGCATTGTTTTGGACTTCGGAGGTGTCAGAAAACAATATCTTGGTGAACCTGAAAGTCCTTATTTAAGGGAATAATACATAATAAAGCTTAAAAAGCTTTCGTACATCAATGATTATTCGTACTTTTGTTCGAAATTTAGAATAAAAGTATGCAGATAGAAATAATAGCTCCTAAGAAAGTGCGCGGCACTGTTGTTCTTCCATCATCGAAGAGCATCAGTAACCGTGCACTTGTCATCAATGCACTTGCAGGCAATGAGAAGTTACCAGAGAACGTATCCGACTGCGATGATACTAAGGTGATGATTAAGTGGTTGGGCAATCGTCCCGACACGGTTGACATCGGTCCTGCGGGTACAGCGATGCGTTTCTCATCAGCTTTGCTGGCTGTCACAGAGGGAACTCATGTCATTACTGGTTCTGAACGCATGAAGAACCGCCCAATAGGTATTCTTGTTGATGCGCTTCGCACTCTCGGCGCTCAGGTGGAATATGTGGAGAAGGAAGGTTATCCTCCTTTGAAGATTACGGGAAATCCAGACCTTGAAGGTGGTGAGTTGTCGCTTCCGGGCAATGTTAGTTCGCAGTATATATCGGCTCTTCTCATGATTGGTCCTGCATTGAAGAAGGGACTTAAACTTACTCTTACTGACAACATAGTCTCTCGTCCTTATATCAATCTCACACTTCGTCTCATCAACGACTTTGGAGGCGATGCACGTTGGCTTGATGACAGCACTATCATAGTGGAGAGGCAGAAGTATGTGATTCGTGATTATTTTGTTGAAAGCGACTGGAGTGGTGCAAGTTATTGGTACGAAATAGTTGCTTTGAGCGATAATGCAGACATTTATCTCCCTGGTTTGTTCAAGAAGAGTTATCAGGGCGACAGTAAAGTTGCAGAAATCTTTGAGCTGTTGGGCGTTAAGACTGAATTTGTTGGCGATGCAAACGATGATATGAATAAGGATGGTGTTCGTCTTACTAAGACAGGAAATGTATGCGAACAGATGACATACGACTTTGTCAATCAGCCAGATTTGGCTCAGACATTTGTCGTGACATGCTGTATGCTTGGTGTTCATTTCCATTTCTATGGACTACAGAGCTTGAAGATAAAGGAGACAGACCGTATTGAAGCGCTCAAGGCTGAGCTTCGCAAACTTGGTTATGTCATTAAGGACGCGAACGACAGCGAACTTATGTGGGATGGTGAACGTATCGAACCTGAAGCAGATGCTGCTATCGACACTTATGAGGACCATCGCATGGCTATGGCTTTTGCTCCTTGTGCCATCAAGCTTGGTTCTATAAAGATAAATAATCCTCAGGTTGTCTCAAAGTCTTATCCAGACTATTGGCACGACCTTGAGAAGGTTGACTTTGAATTCGAGAATTATGGCTGAAATAGATGATTCGGGTTGCTGTGGTCAGCATGAGGTTTGTGAGAAGGAGTCGCTTCTTGCTGCCGTAAGCGAAGAGATTGAATACTACGAAGATGAGGAACTTGACCGTTTTCGTGGTACTCCTTCTGATGGATACACACAGGAAGAGGTCGAGGAGTTTCGATATGTGCTCTACACCATGCGTGTTGATGAGGTTGCAGGATGGGTTCGCTCACTTCAGTTGAGAGCAGTCGAACTACCTGATGAACTGAAGGATGAGGTCTTTCTTATTGTCGGAGAACTCCGCTTTGACAATAATTCATAAAGTTTTGCGTTATTATATATATAAGGTGTATAACAGCAAACATCATAAGAAGATTGTAAAGATATATTAGTGAAGAAGCTTGTAAGTGCAATATTAGTCTTGGTGGCTATGGTCATCGTTACGTCGTGTTCTACAAATAAGAATACGGCGTTGAGCCGTAAGGCGCAGGCTTTCAAGGCGAAATATAACACTTACTATAATGGTTCTTTGCAGTATAAAGATGGTCAAACGGCTCAGGAGAAAGGCAATAAAGACAACTGTACTGAGGTCATTCCAGTTTTTATGGTTGGCAACAAAGCGACTGCAAAGATAGGAAGTGGCAACTACAATACTGCGATTGAAAAGTGTCAAAAGACCATCAAACAGCATTCCATCACTAAACGTCCTGAATGGAAAGGAAAGAAAAAGACTGAGAAGGATAAGATTTGGCTCAGTCAAAAGGAATACAATCCATTCCTCTACAAAGCGTGGTTCTTGATGGGAGCTTCACAATTTGCAAAGGGCGAGTTTGTTGAGGCAGCTTCCACCTATTCTTATATGCAGCGTCTCTATTTCTCAAAACCTGACATTGTGGCTCGTGCTCGTGTGCTCGAAGCAAAGTGTTATGCAGAGATGGATTGGTTTTATGATGCTGAAGACATCATCCGACGTGCTGAGAGGGACAGTTTCCCTACAAACCTGCAGAACCTCAAGGCTCAAGTTCTTGCAGATATTCAGGTTCGACAGAAAATGTATGAGGAGGCTATCCCTAATGTCCAGAAAGCCCTTAAGGTGGAGAAGCGCAACTATGAAAAGGCTCGCCTCTATTTCCTTCTTGGACAGTTGTGTCAGAAGACAGGAAAAGATGCAGATGCATATAAATATTTTGGTAAGGTGATAAAGAAGAATCCACCTTACGAACTTGAGTTTAATGCGCGAGTCAAGCGAACAGAGGTAATGTCTAAGGGACATTCCAAGAAGATGATTAGTAAACTCAAGGCAATGGCACGCAACGCTAAGAATGCTGATTATCTCGATCAGGTTTATTATGCAATAGGAAATATCCATCTTGCTAATGGTGATACCACTCGTGCCATCTGGGCTTATAACGATGGTATGGAGAAGGCCACTCGCAGTGGTATAGAAAAAGGTGTGCTCATGGTGCATCTTGGACAGCTCTATTGGGAACGTGAGGAGTTTGTCAAGGCGCAAAAGTGCTATTCTGGTGCTTTAGGTCTTTTTGACAAAGAGCACGAGGACTACAACATGATTGACCAACGAAGCAAGACTCTCGAGGAGTTGCTTCCGTTTGCTACTGCCATCGAACTTCAAGACTCTCTTCAGGAGCTTGCTCAGATGGACTCCGTTAAGCGAATGGACGTGATAAAGAAGATTATCGAAGAGGTAAAGAAGAAAGAAAAGGAAGAACAGAAGAAGGCAGCAGAAAGCGCACAAGGTTCTAATGCTCAAAACAATCGTAATCAGAATACAGCTCAGAACAATAATATGATGCCGGGACAACAGCAGAGTGGTACGTTCTATTTCTACAATCCTACTACTGTTTCTGCTGGTAAGACTGAGTTCCAACGCAAGTGGGGACAGCGCAAACTTGCGGATGACTGGCGTCGAAGCAACAAGACAGTCCTTGATGACTTCAACGAACCAACCGACACAACAGGTCTTGATAGCCTAACAAACGACTCACTTCAGCAGGAGGCACTTCGTGCTGATAGTATCAAGGCGGCTGAGAATGCAGGTCTTTCTAAGGAAGAAATCAAGGCGAAGGAGAAACTTGAAGAGTACCAGAACGATCCACATCGCCCAGAATACTACCTAAAGGACATTCCATTTACAGAAGAACAAATGGAAGCATCCAACAAGGCCCTTGTGGATGGACTCTTTGGTGCTGCTCCTATTTATAAGGACCAGATGGAGAATTTCCCACTCGCAGAAAGTACATTCATGCGATTAATGGAACTCTCGCCAGATTTTGAGAAGAAAGACGAGATATATTATAATCTCTTCCAACTCTATTCCCGTATGGGAAGAACGGACGAAGCAGAGGTCTATAGACAGAAGATGCTTGATGAATATGCAGATAATGAGCACTCGAAGTTGTTGGCTGATCCTAACTATATGTTCAAGGCAATGTATGGAAAGGCAATAGAGGACTCGTTGTATTCTGTTGCTTACGATGCTTTCAAGGCTTCTGAGTACGAAACGGTAATTGCAAATGACACTAAGGCTGCAACAGACTACCCACAAGGTGATAACCGTGCTCGATTCATGTTTATCTCTGCGATGAGTAAACTCGAACTTGGTCAGCGAGAAGGATTTATGTCTAATCTGAAGGAAATCGTTGAGAAGTACCCAAAGAGTACTGTTAGCGAACTTGCAGGTCTTTATGTTAAGGGTTTGAAGGAAGGCAGATTACTTTCAAGTGGTAAGTTCGAGACCGGTAGTATCTGGGATCGTAGGCGTTCATTCGCAGAAGAAGGTGATTCGCTTTCTGGTGATACTGCCTTTGTTGCGGACAAAAACTGTGAATGGGTATTTGCCATTGCATACGAGCGTGATAGCATTTCTGAGAATCAGTTGCTCTTTGAGATGGCACGATACAACTTCTCTAACTTCACAGTTCGTAACTTCGATGTGTCATTCCAAAAGGGTGATGGTATTGATATGTTCCAGACTCGCACATTCCTCAACTACGAAGAAGCGTACATCTACATGCATAAGTTGATGAACAACGAGGAGATGGCACGAAAACTGGAAGGACTCAAAAGCTTCATCATTAGCGAAGATAACCTCAAGAAACTGCAAAAGGGACTTTCATTTGCTGATTACTTCGACTTCTATGATGAACATTTTGACCGCATCGGTCACTTGAAGATAAATGAAGATATCCTCGATGAACCTACCGAACTGCCAGTTCGTGAGGAGGAAGATGAGGATGAGGAAGAATATTACGACGAAGATAACTTTATATTTTAATCACAATGAATGGAACTCTCCTATGGGTGGATGATGAGATTGAATTGCTTAAGGCGTACATCATCTTCCTACAAAAGAAAGAATATGAGGTCGTTACAGCGAGTAACGGTCAAGATGCTCTTGACCTTGTGCGAGAACGCCAGTTCGATTTGATATTTCTGGATGAGAATATGCCTGGTTTGAGCGGTCTTCAGACACTTGCTCAAATCAAGGAGATTACTCCTACCGTTCCTGTGGTTATGGTAACAAAGAGCGAGGAGGAGAATATCATGGACCAAGCTATTGGTTCAAAGATTGCTGATTATCTCATCAAACCAGTCAATCCTCCGCAGATTTTGCTTACTCTCAAGAAGCATCTTCATAAGAAAGCTATCGAGACAGAGGTAGCAAACACAGGTTATCAGCAGAACTTCTCAAAGATTGGTATGCAGATAAACGACTCTTATACTCTTGAAGACTGGAAGGAAGTGTACAAGCGTCTTGTGTTCTGGGAACTGGAACTTGCTGATACAAATAGTGAGATGACCGAAATGCTCAAAATGCAGAAGGCTGAGGCTAATCAGGAGTTTGCTAAGTTTGTCCGCAAGAACTATCTTGACTGGGTAAACGACAGTGAGAATCGCCCTCTAATGTCGCCTGATATCTTCAAGAAGATGGTATTCCCTGCATTAAGTCAGGGCGAGAAGGTCTTCCTTGTCGTTTTCGACAATTTCCGTTATGACCAGTGGCGAGTGATAAGTAGAGAATTGTCTGATGAGTTTGTGTTTGATGAACAGTTATACTTGTCTATATTGCCTACAGCTACACAATATGCGCGCAATGCTATCTTCTCTGGACTTATGCCAAACCAGATAGCGAGTATGTTCCCTGAACTGTGGGTTGATGAGGATGAGGAAGAAGGAAAGAATCTAAATGAGGAGCCACTGATCCAGACTCAGTTCGACCGCTATCGCAAGCGTAACACCTTCTCTTATTATAAGTTGAACAACTCTGCAGATTCGGAAAAACTTGTGGACCGCTTCAAGAACCTTATGAATAATGACTTGAATGTTCTTGTCATTAACTTCATTGACATGCTTAGTCATGCCCGCACAGAATCCAGAATGGTTCGAGAACTTGCAAGCGATGAGAAGGCTTATCGAAGCATTACAGAATCGTGGTTCCACAATTCCCCTGTAAGTGATCTCTTCCATGCTCTTGCTCAGACGGATGCGAAGGTCATTATCACAACAGACCACGGTTCTATTCGTGTGAATAATCCGATTAAGGTCATAGGTGATAAGAACACGAACACCAACCTTCGCTATAAGTTAGGAAAGAATCTGTCCTACAATCAGAAGCAGGTATATGAACTGAAAGCTCCTAAGGCTGCTTTCCTCCCTTCACCAAATTTGAGCACAACATATATCTTTGCTCAGAATGATGATTTCTTCGCTTATCCAAACAACTATAATTATTACGTGAGCTACTATAAGAATACCTTCCAGCATGGTGGAATATCTATGGAGGAGATGCTTATCCCTCTCGTTACGATGAAGAGTAAAAAGAAAAAGTAATATGGAAATAACACTAAAGTCAATAGATAAAATCGATGAGGCGGCACGCGAATTCATCGAAGGAATGGGCGATAACACTATCTTTGCCTTTTATGGCAAGATGGGAGCAGGCAAGACCACATTCATCAAGGCTATTTGCGAGGCACTTGGGGTGCAGGATGTCATCAATTCCCCAACATTTGCCATTGTCAACGAATATATGGCAGGCAATGGAGAGTCTATATATCATTTCGACTTCTATAGAATAAAGAAGGAACAGGAAGTTCTTGACATTGGATATGAGGACTACATCTACTCCGACTGCCTTTGTTTTATGGAGTGGCCCGAACTCATCGAGGACCTTCTTCCTGAAGATGCGGTAAAGGTGACCATTGAAGAGCTGGAAGATGGTTCGCGTATCATCCGTATGTAAAAAGACAAACGCATGTGCTTCATTTGGAAACACATGCGTTTTTATTATTCCTCGTCCAACTGTTCGTTGTACTCAAGTTCTGCATTAACAATGAGGAAGAGAGCATCGTGGTCGTAAGGACCCATCTCTTCTTTCTTTGCCTTTTTCTCAATGACCTTAACAAGTGCTTCAACATCAATGTCGATGAAACCGTCATCATCAGCCTTGCTGCTCAACTTGTCGAGTTCCTCAAGAATCACATCAATACAATAGTAAATGTCTTCTTCTGTGAGTTTCTCGCAGTGGTCAGGACCGATGTAGCTTTGGATGAAGGCAACCTCCTGAGCGTCTTCTTCTGCACCCAAAAGGATTTCGTTGTCAATTGAACTCATGATTATTAGAGCATTGCCTGAATCTTCTCTTCGAAGACATTCTTAGCAGCAGCACCAACAACCTTGTCAACAACTTCACCATCCTTGATGAAGAGAACAGTTGGTACGTTGCGAATGCCGAAGTCTGCAACGAGGTCATCAGCTTCGTCTTCGATGTTCACTTTGCCAATGTTCACCTGATCTGCATACTGTTCTGCGAGACCTTCGATGATAGGACCAATCTTCTTGCAAGGACCACACCATGTAGCCCAAAAGTCGAGCACGATAGGCTTGCCCTGTGCTACGATTTCTTCATAGTTGTTGTCGTTGATTACCATAATCGTTCAATAATTATAAAGTTGTTATAAATGTTGTTCTTAATTCTGTGAAATACGTTTCACATCAAAGGTTTAATTTGCTCACCTTTTAATTATCACGTGACAAAGATACGTTAATTAATTTGCATTTCTATTTCTGGATGCTCAGAAATGTACGATATTAACTTTTTTTGTACCGATATCTGCATATTTCGTGCGAAAAGTGATGTTTTTGTGTTCTCGCCAGAGTGAATGTTGAAGTACAGATGTGTTTTGCCTTCCTTGCCCGCTGTCAGTTCTACGAGGTCTGTAACCAGTTCAGGTGTTACGGCATCAAGAGGAACAGAAAGGGTGATCTTCTCCACAACATCATCTTTTACCTCTGTCATCAACTGCACGGTCTTGAGTGATAGTTCGTACTCTTCAGCCTTCCATTTCTTAGGCTGCACCTTTGCATGAATGAATAGTGATACGCTTTCCACGAAAGAATTGTGGAATATAAGCCAATCTTGACCAAACAATGCAATCTCACCAACACCACTATAATCCTCAATCTTGACAATGCCGAAAGGATTACCACTCTTTGTTGTGCCAGTCCTTACATTTGTCACAATACCACCCATAGTAATGTCTTCCAATTCCTTGAGTTTTTCAAGGTCTGCCAAATCTGCCATTTGTGTGTTGCAAACATGCTTCAGCACAATGGAATAGTCATCAAGTGGATGAGCAGAGAGATAGATGCCGACAAGTTCACGCTCCTTGTTCAAGCGGTCGATTGTGCTCCATTCTATAATGTCCTTAGGGAGAGAAGGATGAGCAATCTCAATCATGTCCGCACCGAAAAGGGAGTTTGCTGCAACCTGTTTGTCTGTCTGGTACTTCTGTCCGTATCGAATCAACTGGTCGAGGAACACTTCATTGCCTCGTCCTATTATAGGAGTGAAGAATGTTTCGCGCTTAACATCCTTAAATCCGTCGAAAGCACCTGCAAGCACAAGGTTTTCTATGCTCTTTCTATTGCATGCAGAGAGGTTGACACGTTCCACAAAGTCGAAGATGTCTTTGAAAGGACCATTCTTGTCACGCTCTGTTACAATGCTTTGAACGCCGTTTTCGCCCACGCCCTTGATACCTCCAAGACCGAATCGAACTTCACCTTTCTTATTTACGCTGAAGTCGGTGTATGATTCATTCACATCAGGACCAAGGTAAGAGATGTTCATCGTCTTACATTCGTCCATCAGCTTCGTAATTTCCTTAATATCAGAACGTCTGCGAGTCATCAAGGCGGCAAGGAACTGAGCAGGGTAGTGCGCCTTGAGGTATGCAGTCTGGTAAGCAACCCATGAGTAACAAGCTGCATGAGATTTGTTGAAGGCATAGGAAGCAAACTTCTCCCAGTCTGCCCAAATCTTCTCCAATATCTTAGGGTCGTGACCATTCTTCTTACCGCCCTCGATGAACATTGGTTTCATCTGGTCAACAATGTCCTTCTTCTTCTTACCCATCGCCTTACGGAGAGCATCGGACTGTCCACGAGTGAAGTCGGCAAGCTGTCGCGACAGAAGCATCACTTGCTCCTGATACACAGTAATTCCATAAGTATCCTTTAGGTACTTCTCCATGCAGTCGATGTCGTAAGTGATTGGTTCGCGCCCATTCTTACGAGCAATGAATGATGGAATGTAGTCCATAGGACCTGGACGATACAGGGCGTTCATGGCAATAAGGTCCTCGAATACAGTAGGATGGAGTTCACGTAAGTATTTCTGCATACCAGCTGACTCAAACTGGAACGTACCAATAGTCTTACCTTCTTGGTAGAGCTTATATGTCAGTTCATCATCGATAGGTATGTGGTCAAGGTCTATTTCTATGCCTAAGGTCTGCTTGACAAGTTTCACACATTCCTTCATCTCCGAGAGAGTTTTGAGACCAAGGAAGTCCATCTTGATAAGACCGGTTGACTCAATAACATGTCCATCGTATTGTGTTACAGCCGTTTTGATTTCAGGGAAATCAGGGTCATCAGCAGTAGATACAGGTACATGGTCGGATATTGGGTCTCGACAGATGATGAATCCACAAGCATGAATACCTGTGTTTCTCACTGTACCCTCAAGCATCTTTGCGTACTTGATTGTGTTCGCCTCACTTGGAACAATAGATGTCTCAGCCTGTTGTAATTCTGGTGTACACTTGAGGTAATTGCCCAGTTTTGGTTTCATTCCATCTGGCAAACGGTCTGGCATCGCTTTACACCAAGCGTTGACAATATTAAGAGGTACATTCTCAACACGAGCAACGTCCTTGATGGAGTTCTTAGCTGCCATCGTACCGTAAGTGATGATATGGGCGCAGTTCTCGTGTCCATACTTATCCATTACCCATTGCAATACCTTACCTCGACCATCATCGTCGAAGTCGGTATCAATATCAGGGAGGGAAATACGGTCAGGGTTAAGGAAACGTTCGAAAAGGAGGTCGTACTTGAGAGGGTCCAACTTGGTGATACCCAAACAGTATGCTACTACGGAACCTGCTGCAGAACCACGTCCAGGACCAACCCACACGCCGAGTTCTTCACGCGCAGAATTGATAAAGTCGGACACGATAAGGAAGTAACCAGGGAAACCCATCGTCTTCATGATGTGAAGTTCAAAGCGGATTCGGTCCTCTACTTCCGTAGGAATGCCATACGAACCCTTTATGAGTTTGTCGGCTGTCAGGTTGTCAGGAGTTCCTGAACCATATATTCTCTGAGCACCTTCGTAGGCAAGTTTAGCAAGGTAGTCGGCTTCGAACTTAATTCTATAAATCTTATCGTATCCGCCGAGCTTTTTAATCTTTGCAAGTCCTTCCTCTTCAGGCATTTGGTTGTCTCCGTTCTCGTCGGATGTAAACTCAATGAAAAGGTCTTCCTCCGTGTATTTCTTTCTCCATTCTTCCTCAGTACCGAAATCTTCTGGGATAGGGAAGAATGGCATGATTGGGTCGCTTTCGATGTTGTATGTCTCGACTTTCTCAAGAATTTCCAGTGTGTTGCTGAGTGCTTCAGGTATGTCACTGAATAGTTCATTCATCTCCTCCTTAGTCTTGAACCATTCCTGCTTAGAATAGCGCATACGGTTTGGATCGTTCAGGTCCTTACCAGTGGAGAGACACAACAGGTGGTCGTGAGCCTCTGCATTCTCCTCATCTACGAAGTGTGAGTCGTTTGTGCAGATAATCTTCACATTGTTCTTTCGTGCAAGGTCGATGAGATAAGGTTCGATAGCCATTTGCTCATCGTAAGTCTCACGGTTAGCAATGACATTCGGATTGGTCACCTTATGGCGCATGATTTCCATATAGTAGTCATCGCCGAAGAGGTTCTTGAACCATTTTACCGTGTCGTCAGCCTTCTTCATCAGCACTTCTGGTGCTTCAGCCTCATTTCTGTATCGACCTATGCGGAGGGCTCTACGTATGTATTCCTGTACCTCACCTGCAAGACATGCTGCGCTGACAATCAAATCCTCATGGAACATCTCAAGGTCCTTATGGTCGGTACGAGGACGACCATAATATCCATCCACCCAAGCCCTTGATACCAAGCGGATAAGGTTCTTGTAGCCATTAGCATTTTTGGCTAAGACGATAAGGTGATTACCGCCTCGGTCGCCATTAGCAGCCACCATGTCTTCTTTGTTGTGACGAGCAACATACATCTCACAACCAAAGATAGGAATGAATGGTGGCAGTCCATCATTCTTTCTTCCTTTGTTTACCTTGTTGGTATAGTCAAACAGTTCCTTAATACCGAACATATTACCATGGTCGGTAAGCGCCATGCCTCGCATGCCGTTTGCGATGGCTTTATCAACCATCTTTGGTATTTGAGCCATACCGTCCAGTATCGAGTACTGACTATGTACATGTAGATGAATAAAGTCTTCCATGGAAATTTATATTTTCTGCAAAAGTAAGAAAAAATCTTTGTTCTTCATTACTTATTTATGTTTTTAATAAAAAAAAGTTCTTTATACACTCTCTATTGCCCTTTTTTTTAGTACCTTTGCCATAAATTATGTAGTATGGCACAGAATATAGGATTAGAGCAAACTCAGAAACTAAGGCAGACTTCAAAACTCACACCGCAACAGTTGTTGTTGGTGCGCCTTACTGAGATGTCCATACCCGAGCTTGAGGACTGTGTTAAAAAGGAGTTGGACACTAACGTCGGACTTGAAGAAGGCAAGGAGAAAAAGGATGAAATAGATAATGACGACTGGTCGGATGATGAGTATGGAGAGGATGAAGGAGGCAAAGAAACTGAAACCCAGTTGCTTCTGGGCGAATACGGAAGTGATGATGATGTGCCAGATTATCTTCGTGCAAAAACAGAAACATCTTTCAAGGAGCAGTTGCCAATAGGCGAGAGTGTGACTTTTCTTGATGATTTGAGAGGTCAGATGCAAGACTTTGATTTGGATGAACACCAAACAGAACTCATTGATTATCTTATTGGTTCGCTTAATGATAACGGATTCTTGGAGTTGTCGCTCGACCGTATTGTGGACGAAATGCTCTTCAAGCATGATATAGAAACGGATGAAGAAGAACTCAACGAAGCATTAAAGACCCTGCAACAGTTTGACCCTCCGGGCATTGGTGCTCGCAATTCTCAGGAGAGTATGCTCATTCAGATTGATAGAAAACTTCAGGCTGAAGGTCTAAAACCAGAAAAGGAAAAGATGCTTCGCCTTGAACGACGAATCATTGCAGAGGAGTACGATACGTTCAAGAACCGCAACTTAGAGAAGATTGCCAACAATCTATCTGTTGATTTGGCAGTCATTCGCTATGCATTTGAAGAGATTGTTGACACTCTCAACCCTCGCCCTGGTCGTGCATTATGCGAGTCTGCCTCAGATAGAGCAGAAATAGCCATTCCTGATTTCATCATCGAAAGCGACAGTGATGGAAATGTCTATGTGCAGTTGAATAGAGGTGAGGTGCCAAGCCTACGTGTTAGCGCAGAATACCGTCGTCTTGCCGAGCAGTATTCAAAAAAAGGCGAGAAGATTGGAAGACATGAAAAGGAGAGTTTGCAGTTCTACAAGGAAAAAATAGATGAGGCAAAGATGTTCATTGATGCCATAGCGCAGAGATATTCCACTTTGTATGCTGTTATGCAAGCTATTGTGTCAAGACAAAAGCAGTTCTTCATCACCAAAGACGAGGAAGATTTGCAATACCTTATTTATAAGGATATAGCAGACAAGATAAACATGGATGTTTCAACCATTAGCCGTGTTTGCAAGTCTAAATACGCTCTTGTGGACGGTCGCATGTACGAACTCACATATTTCTTCAAACGTAAGCTCACAAATGCGGAGGGTGAAGAGATAGATGCTGCAAATGTGGCAAATACCATCAAGGAAATCATTGAGAATGAGGATAAAAACACTCCTTTGTCGGACGATGAAATCGTTGATGAACTCAAGAAGCGTAATATCGACATCAAGCGTAGAACAGTAAATAAGTATCGCAACGAACTCGCTATTCCAAGTGCAAAGAACAGAAAAGTTTAATCATAAATAATCGAACAAAACAGAATGTCCAATCGTCAACTCATAAACATATCCAAGGTGCTCTCCACCTTGTTCGACCCGTTTTATGCTCCATTGTGGGCATTCTTTTGGATATTCAGTTTCAGCTATTTGCGTGTCCTTCCGTTTGCATACAAGGTTTTCATCTTTCTTCTTGTGTGGATAACAACCGTTCTTGTGCCAAAATTTGGTATCAATATGTTCCGAATCTTTATGAGATGGACACACCTTCAGCTCTCACATCGTGAGCATCGCCACATGCCATACATTGTTACTGTGCTTAGTTATGCCACTTGTCTTATAATCATGACTAAGCGCAACGACCCAATGTTCATTCGTGGCATTGTGCTTGCAGCCCTTGTTTCCCAGATTCTTTGTGTGGTTATCAATGCGTGGTGGAAGATTTCTACTCACATGGTTGGTATGGGAGGCCTTGTCGGGGCACTCCTCGCATTCAGTATGCTATTCTATTTTAATCCAGTGTTTCTTCTTTGTGTTCTGCTTATCTTGTCGGGTTTGCTTGGCACAGCACGTATCATCCTTTTCCAGCATACCCTCGAACAGGTGTTTGGAGGATTTGTTCTTGGAGTAGTGTGTTCATTAGTTTTCGTGATGATTACGTGGCCATAAAGCGTGGGAAAGAACAATATTAGTCGATTTAATCGGTATTTATTAGATAATATAACATAAAAAACAATAATAATATGAAGCCAATCGTTTCAATCATTATGGGCAGCACATCAGACCTTCCAGTAATGGAAAAAGCTGCAAAATTCTTCGATGAAATGGAGATTCCATTCGAAATCAACGCTCTTAGCGCTCATCGTACTCCAGATGCTGTAGAGGCATTTGCAAAGGGAGCTAAGGAACGTGGTATTAAGGTTATTATCGCAGGTGCAGGTATGGCGGCAGCTCTTCCTGGTGTTATTGCTGCAAGCACAACACTTCCTGTCATTGGTGTTCCAGTAAAAGGAAGTGTACTTGATGGTGTAGATGCCGTTTACTCAATGCTCCAGATGCCTCCTGGCATTCCAGTTGCAACTGTTGCTATCAATGGCGCACTTAATGCTGGCATCCTTGCAGTTCAGATGCTTGCACTCTCGGATGAGAAGCTTGCTGAGAAGTTTGCTGCCTACAAGGAGAATCTCAAGAAGAAGATTGAAAAGGCAAATGCCGATCTTGCTGAAGTTAAATTCGCTTATAAGTGCAACTAATGTATAAGAGAAGATTATCCTCAGAAATCACAGTTGGAGGCATAAAGCTCGGCGGCACAAATCCTATCCGTATTCAGTCGATGGCAAACACATCCACTATGGATACAGAAGGTTCTGTTGCTCAGGCATTAAGAATAGTAGAAGCGGGCGGTGAAATCGTTCGCTTTACTACTCAGGGCCAGCGCGAAGCACTCAACATGAAGGCTATCAGCGATGGTCTTCGTGCTGCGGGGTGCAATGTGCCACTTGTAGCAGATGTGCATTTCAACGCAGCCGTTGCAGATACAGCAGCAGCTATATGTGAGAAGGTACGCATCAATCCTGGCAATTATGTTGATCCTGGTCGTACATTCAAGAAATTGGAATATACAGATGAAGAATATGCCGATGAAATCAAGAAAATAGATGCTAGACTTATTCCTTTCCTCAATATCTGCAAGGAGCATCATACTGCTGTTCGCATAGGTGTGAATCATGGTTCGCTCTCAGACCGCATCATGTCTCGTTATGGTGACACACCAGAGGGAATGGTAGAGTCTTGTATGGAGTTCCTTCGTATCTGTGTGCGCGAGAACTTCAACGATGTTGTCATCTCAATTAAGGCAAGTAATACTGTAGTGATGGTTCTTACCGTTCGACTTCTTGTTCAGGAGATGGACAAGGAAGGCATGTCGTTCCCTCTTCATCTTGGAGTAACAGAAGCGGGCGAAGGTGAGGATGGACGCATAAAATCTGCCGTTGGAATCGGTGCTTTGTTGTGTGAAGGCATAGGAGACACTATCCGTGTGAGCCTGTCAGAAGCACCAGAAAATGAGATACCTGTTGCTCGTCGTCTTGTCGAACTCATCCCAGAGTGTGCTACAAAGCGTGAAGAACTCTTGAAAAACATACAGAACGATACTGTCGTAGCGGACTTTTCAGCCGATGACATCGAGGAATTGCAGTTGAAGGCTGCTATGACACTTGGTGCAATATTTATCGATGGATTGGCGCACGAGTTGGTAATTTCTTGCGATGGATTCGATAAAGATACCCTCGTAGAACTGGCTGATAGTATTCTTCAGGCAGCACGAGTGAAGTTTACGAAGACAGAATACATCTCATGTCCAGGTTGCGGTCGTACACTTTATAATCTTGAAGAGACCATAGCACGTATTCGCAAGGCTGTGTCAGAACGTTCGCTTACTGATGCTCGCTACAAGACACTCAAGATAGGAATCATGGGTTGTATCGTGAATGGTCCGGGCGAGATGGCAGATGCTGACTACGGATATGTTGGAGCAGGAGTTGGAAAGATTAGCTTATATAAGAGTAAGGTATGTATCGAAAAGAACATACCAGAGGCAGAAGCTGTAGAACGACTCCTCGAATTTATAGACAACGATTTGAACAAGTAATGAAACTCCTTATTGATATAGGCAATACATCTGCAAAACTTGCAGTCAGCAACGAAGGTGAAATAGTTCACTTCGAGCGCAGAAACGAAGCTTGGATTGATGCTTTTTCTCGATTAATTCGTGAATACAGTATTGACAAGATAGCGATTTCATCGGTTGCTGGTCCTGATGCTGAGTTGGATGAAGCTCTTGAGCAGATTGCTATTCCTTTTGTTCGAATTGCATGGGACACACCTTGCCCTGTCAAAGAACTAAAAGGTATTCCTGAAGGATATGGAGCTGATAGAATTGCGGCAGACTTTGCAGCCGTAGCTATGGACCCTGTTCATCCCATCCTTGTAATAGATGCAGGAACATGCATTACCTATGATTTGTTCTCTGCTGAAGGAGAAATACTCGGTGGAGTCATTTCACCTGGAGTTCAGCTTCGTCTGAAGGCAATGCATGACCATACAGCCCTTCTACCTCTGATTAAGGCAGAGAGCGATGCTCCACTCTTTGCAATGGATACTAAGGGATGCTTGCTTGCGGGTGCTATGAGGGGTGCTCAGTTCGAAGTCATCGGATATATTCGTGAGGTTTTGCGTGAAATACCCGATATTCACGTCTTCCTTACAGGAGGAAATGATTTTGAAATACCAGAAGATATTGTCGGTCATGTGACAAAAGATTCCTGTTTGGTTCTTAAAGGACTTGACTTGTTATAACACAAAAAGTGGAGAGCGAATTGATTCGTTCTCCACTTTTCTTTTATAATGTATCAACTTTTATTTCCTATCAACTAATGAACTTTAAGGCATCACTTCGCCGATGTCGCTTGGAGTGTAGCCAAGACAGAATGCTACTGCTACAGTGGCAAACATCAGGATGATGATGGTGCTATAGATGCTGCTGATAAGTTTTAGGCGAGGTAACCATGTCTTGTTGTTTAATCCTACGGTTTGCATGGCACTCCAAATGCCGTGATTAAGATGGAACCAGAGGGCAACCAACCAAACAAGATATAATAATGTGTAGATAACACCCATTATTTTCAGTCCTCCAATGCCGTGGAAGGTGTTCACAATGTGATAGATACCATTTGTTGCCAATGCGGTATCTCCATCCGAGAGTTCTGCAAACATCATGTTGCCCCAGAAATTGTATAGGTGAAGTGCTATGCCCAAGATGACGATAGTACCCAGAGTAAACATATTCTGGCTTGACCATTCCACATCGTCGTAACGAACTCTTACAGCGTAAGGCTGTGGTCCTCTTGCCTGAAGGTTCCAAAGAACCAGATGGAATGCAAGGGCAAAGTGTATAAGCACTAATACGCCAAGTATAACGGTTGCGACTACAGCATACCAGTTAGCGCCAAGCAACTCGCATATAGTATTGTAACCTACCGCACTAATCAACGCCACAGAGTTCATCAGAGCATGAAAGGTAAGGAATAGTACGAGTGCTGCACCAGTGACAGCCATTATGACTTTTCTGCCGATAGAAGATTTAGTTAACCACATATTGAATGTTATTTTGATTGCGAATTATGATTACGAATTAATGAGTTCCAGATAGAGGGACTGCAAACGCTTGCGGATGTGCTTTACGGCATAGTGCTTTCGTGATAGGAATGTGTTCTGCGGAACCCCCATCTTTTCAGCAGCTTCTTTCACGGACATCCCTTCAATCTCTGTCATTATGAGTGCTTTGCGTTGCTCTTCCGGCAGTTCATTGAGGGCTTTCTGCCATTCGTCCCACACCATAGAACGGAGCATCTGCATGTCGGAATTGTCTCTATCGTCACTCATCATGATGTCCGACAAGTCCATGATAAAGTCTTCACCATCAGTATTCTGCATACCAGTGAAGAGCTCCTCGCGGTGCTTCTTCCCATGATTTATGATGAGGTTGTGTGCCACCCTATAGAGCCACGATGAAACATGTGCTATAGGATTTTCAAGCACACCGATTGTGCGCAGGAACTGATAGAGTGTGTCCTGCACAATATCCTCGGCATCATCTTTGTTGCTCACGCGTCCTCTAACATAGGAATGAAGCTTCGGAACGTTGTCTTTGATTATTTTATCAAGATCATTATCCATGTTGTTCCACGATGCGCTGGCGCTCTTCGGGAGTCATGCTTTCCCAACGCTCACGTAACTTGTTCTTGTCTCCGTGGCAACAACCATGATGACCATGATGTCCGTTGCTTATACCTCCAAAGAGTAGTTTGCAGAGTATCAGCAAACCTGCTGCCTGCCAGAAGTTTAGTTCTGGTAAACCGAAGATATACGGCATCAACCAGTTCCAAAGCAACATTACCAACGCACCGAACACCGCAGCAAAAGCCACAAAGCTTATCGGAATGAATACGAGGTGTTTCTGAAGTATTGTCATAATAATATCCTTTTTGTTTTTGTCCTTCTATTTGTTATAGACAATTAAGGTACACAAATATTTTAGGGTTTCTTCAATAATTTACAAAAAAGTGGAGAGCGATTTGATTCGTTCTCCACTTTTGTTCCTTCGTTATTATTAGAATGGGAAACAAAGTCCACATGTGAAGTTCATGCTTGACTTGAGAGGAACACCCTGCTTTGCGAGTTTTGTAGGTGTTGTGTCCATACCCACAAAGATGTCAAGTCCTTTCTTTGCCTGGAGGTCGAGCATCCAACCCACTCCAAATCCGAATGTACCAGTGTGAACATTTGCTGAGAGGGAGAAGAACGATACAGGATGAAGATTCAAACCCAAACGGAAGTCTGTCCACGAATAGTTGCCCTGAATACGTGTTGAGTTTGACAATCCAATAGACATCTTGCGGTAGAATGGGGTAGTGTACTTAGCACCAAATGTGAGAGTTGTGCCGAGTCCCTTCATCAAACTACCAGTATTGTCAACCGTTTCAAACTGAATGAACTCCGAAATGTCATCCCCCATCTTTTCTAATTCATTGTTAATGCTATTGTCAGCATCGTCATCTATATTAAAAATGTACTTACCAGTGTTGAACTCCTTCTTGCCATTTGTTGACATTGTGTAGGACTGCTTGTAATTCACAAAACCTAAATCCTTGATAGCGAAAGTGAAATCCCAGTCTTTCCATTTGTATTCAGCACCCAAGTCGAAGGCAAGACCAAGACCATTTATACCAAGCTTATAGGAATCAATCTCATCTACATATTTGTTTCCCGTGTTTTCGTATGTGCCAACTGTATAGGTCAAGTCTTTTACACACCCAACAACCTCTGCATCCATTGTTGCTCTGTATGAGTCCTCTCCAAGTGTGATGTCACCCTCTTTGATGTTCATGTAAGCCCTTGCAACAGGCAGGATTACCTTTGCTTTTGCTCCGATTCGCAGATTTTCATTTATCTGATGGCTATGTCCTACAGCCAATTCTCCGTAAAGATCAAGGTTTGCACCAAGAGTTTTGAGGTTATAAGTGTCGTTTGTCAAACCCTCCTTTGCTGCAATGAGGAAGTCTCCGGGCATTGTTGCACCGCCATTGGCTCTCAGGCTGAGGTCAATAGTGTTGTAGCCCTTAAATGCTTTGAAACCAATTCCTAAGAGGCGAATCTTGCTGTCAACAATAAATTTGTTGCAGTCGCTTATGTTCTTCTTTACTTCTTCCGTACTAACCTTTGGATTGAGGAAAAGGCAAGTGCGTCCGTCCACATTATATAATATGTCTGTGAGGTTGAGGTTTCCTCTCAATCCTACATTTATTCCGCCTAAAACAGGCAATGCGATGTAACCCTTTTCGTTGCCAATAGCAGGATTCATGTCGTGGCGGTAGAGGTAGTTATCATTGAAGTATCCACTTTCCAGGTCCTGTGCAAACGAGTTTGTTGAGCAGACGAATGCTGCAAGTGCGAGTGTTATAATGTTCTTTTTCATGTTTCTTGTTCAATTAACTAATTAAAACTCATTTGTATAGTGACCTGTAACAGTAACCTTGAAATCCTTTATATCGAGTTTCTGCTTTGGTCCGAAAGCCTTCGAACCATCCGAAACGATTGTAGCGTAGATGGCGATACCATCGAGTCCTGTGATGACACCCGATTCCTGTTCAAATACAAACTGCTGGTCCTTCTTGTTTGCTTCGAGTTTTGCACTATTGAATCTCACGCCAGGAATAGCCTGACCATTCTTGCCAAGAGCCTTGATGGTGAGTGTGGCACTAAGTGGTATGTCGGAAGAAACCTTTGCAGAAATCTTCAACTTGCTAATAACCAAACCGTCAACCCCATCATCATCAGACCATCCATCTTCTATCGACTCATATACGATAAGCGAATTTTCGTTCATGTCGAGTGGGGCATAGAAGAGATACTTGCCTTCCACCTTCTCAATCTTCTTGCCGAGTTTGAAGTTCTCAACATGCTGTTCTGGTGCGCGTGGGTTCTTAACCGATACTCTCACCTTGTCTGGCACACCATCACCGCTGAGGATACTGCTCAGTTCCTTGAATCCCATCCACTTAGCAGATTCATAACCCTCAACGTATGTCTTTGGTTTTTCTGGTGAGAAACAGAATGTGTTCTCTGCATCAACAAGTCGGAACACCTCGTCGTCCAGCGTGATAGGCTTGCGCTCCACTCCGTCCTTCATAGGTATGACCTCCACACCTGCTTCTGCATAGATGCCGTCCGAAGCGAGAGGATTGTTGATGTTGATATATACCTGAGGATTGTTGATGTAGATGTTTGTTCCGTTGCCTGAAATGATATCAGGGAAACTGTTGAGTGATATAGAAGAGATGCTAACGCCATCGATGTCGTAACGGATTTTACCACTAAACTCCTTCACGATGATTTCTGACATCTCTGGTTGCAACTTAAACTTAATCTGGTTAGGAAGGTCTGAGAACTTCATGCCTGGCAGGAAGTTGTTCTTAGACACTAACGCTCTACCTGACAGAATCTTAATCTCAGTCTTGAACACGAAAGTACCAGGAGACTTATCCTTTGTTACGATTTCTGCACCTGCAGTCTTGAAGTCGATTCCAACGATGTGAATGGACATCTCATACTTGTTGTCCTTGATGACGATACCTTTTCCGTTGTTTGAAAGGTCGAGAATACCCGTTGCAGGGTCGTACTCACCGTCGCACGAGAGTTCAACCTTGAGTCCTTTTGGTAATTGTATCTTTACATCTGCCAAAGTGAGGTTGTCGATAGCAACCAAACTTGAGAACTTGAATGTTGCCTTGAGTTCACCATCCACAACGAGATAATCCACATCGCGAATGCTATTGTCAACACTTACGGACGACACATCAAATCTTGTGGAGTTCTCAATCATTGGGTAGTAGGCATATAATAAGGTGTCGGAAAGCGAGTCCCAAACATCATCTGTGAGCACCTCCTTGAGTTTCACCACATCAAGTTCGGCTGTCATAGGAGAGATGGTTGACCTGCCAATGTCGAATGCTGGCACATCGATGCTTCGTGATGAGAATGTACCTTCCTGATAGACTGCATACATCGGTTCACCCGTAGCAGGGTCGATGATGGTCTTAACCTGTCCGTTATCCTCGAAGTCCATCACTTTGTCGAGGGTGATGGCGTCGAAGTTGATAGGGATAACAAGGTCCTTGACTCCAACTTGCACGGTAGTGTCGATGTTGTCGAGGTCGTAGTTCTCGTCTATACACGAACTGAGCATCTGCATGCCCAATAATAATGCCAACAGAAATCCGTAATTTTTCAGCACCTTAATACAATTCTTTTTCATAATCTATGTAATATTCAACTGTTTGATGGGCACAAAATTAGGAATTATTCACGAACTTTCAAAATATTTTCGTATTTTTGCCCCATAAACAGATAAACCTATAGAAATATAACCTCATAATCATCGAACATGGCATACGATTTCGACAAAGTAATAAACCGTCGAGGCACACATTCATACAAGTGGGACCGCCTCAAAGATGTATATGGAAACCCAGACCTTCTCGCCCTTTGGGTGGCGGACATGGACTGGGAAACACCAAGTTTCATTAAGGATGCACTCCGCAAGCAGTTGGACGAGACTCCTGTGCTTGGCTACACAGCCGACCCAGACGAGTGGTGGCCTACCACTCTCAAATGGATTAACGACCATCACCAGTGGGATGTGAAGCGTGAGTGGATAACTTACATCCCTGGTATCGTGAAGGGCATTGGTATGGTTATCAACGTGTTCCTCAAGGAAGACGAGAAGGTAATCGTTCAGCCTCCTATCTATCATCCGTTCTATCTCACCCCTCAAGGCAACAATCGTGAGGTGGTGTGGAATCCGCTTATTCCTATTTATAATGAGGAAGGCAACCTCGTGACTTACAAGATGGACTTCGACAATCTTGCTGAGGTATGCGATGATAAGTGTCGTCTCCTTATTCTTGCCAATCCACACAATCCATGTGGCATCACTTGGGACAAGGAAACCCTTCAGCGTCTTGCACATTTCGCTAAGGAACACAACCTCATTGTCATCTCGGACGAGATACATTGTGATATGGCACTCTACGGAAACAAGCACATCCCATTCGCCACAGTTAGTGATGAGGCTGCCGAGGTGAGCATCACCTTCTCTGCTCCTACCAAGACCTTCAACATGGCTGGAGTGGTTAGTTCGTGGGCTGTTGTAATTAATGATGAACTCCGCGATAAGTTCTTCCACTGGCTCGAAGCGAGTGAACTTTGCGAAGCAACCATGTTTGCGCCAGTTGCTACCGTAGCAGCTTTCACTCACGGTGAGGAGTGGCGCAAGGAAATGCTCTCGTATGTAGAGGGCAACATTGACTTCATCATAGACTATTGTAAACAGTATATCCCACAGATACATCCTGTTCGTCCACAGGCAAGCTACCTCCTTTGGCTCGACTGTCGTGGTCTCGGCATCTCACACCCAGAACTCATCGACCTCTTCGAAAAGAAGGCAGGACTCGCCCTCAACCAAGGTGCCATGTTCGGCAAGGAGGGCGAAGGCTTCATGCGACTTAATGTCGGCTGTCCTCGTGCCACCCTCCAGCAGGCACTCGAACAGCTGCGCAAAGCCGTAGAGGAACTAAAGGCATAAAGGCACCCTTTTTCAAACATAGGCAACTTTTGCCATGTCCGTGCAGACGGACAACCCAAAACTTGCGGTCGAATAACCTCATTCGACCGCAAGTTTGGCTTCAAACTACCGCAAGTTTTGCCTCATTCTTCCGCAAGAATGACCTCAAACTTCTGTATGTTTACCCTCATTCTTCCGCAAGAATCGCCTCAATTCTCAAAAAAAATAAAAAGTTTTTCGGGAAAAAGGTACATTCCTACATAAACTCACCTTATCCATTTGATAAATAACCAAATACACTATGTATCTTTTTATGTACCTTCCATAATTTTAGGTACATAATGATACATAAACAGCATTATTCCTACGCTACTCAGCGTTTTTTCTTCATTTTTTAATGCTATTCAGCCACTACTCAATCCTGCGAAAACAATCTGTCGTTGCAAGATAGTGTATGTAGTGTATGATAAAATAAAAAATTAAGTTGTTTTTTATTTTTGCTTTCCTCATTCTATTTGGTAGAATGTTGGTAGAGTGTTGGTAGAATGTTGCACAAACATTC
>CALBJW010000027.1 GCA_937893145.1 uncultured Prevotellaceae bacterium
CCAGCCTCAGTCTGTCCACGCTCGATGCTACTGATTGCAGCACGAAACATCTCGCAGAAGTAGGCAGACGAATACAGCGAGAAGGTAACAATCGCCACCACAACCCCCGACAGTTTCATAGGCACAAGCACAACATAGAACATCAGCATCAGAAGCACAAGCACAGGCATACCTCGCATCAGTTCCACATAAGCATTCGCCACCCGTGCCAACCACCCTCTGCGGTTCATGCGCATCCAGCAAAGGAGTGCGCCCAGGAGAGTAGCAAACAACACCGACAGAACCGTGATGAGAAGCGTTACCCCCAGACCGTCAACAACCATCATGTAGCGGTCCTCCTTCACAAGATTATTGACAAAAGACTCCTTCAGCGACTCCCATACCCCCACTACAGACAAGGCAGCAGCGCCATGTCCACTGGCTTTAGGGTTTATCACACATATAGAGTGCGACTTAGTGTAAGGTGCTGTGAAGAGCAGACTGCCGCTGCGGTCGTCGCTCTCCGCCAGAGCAGCACATGCAACATCCGACAATCCCTGTTTCACATGCGGAATGACAGCAGCGAAATCCACGATACTGTATTCCACGCTGCGATTCACACTCTGTGCAAACATCTCCACCAGTTCAGGTTCAAAACCAGTCACCTTACCCCTATAGATAAAAGTGAAAGGCGCATAATCAGCCGAAGTTGACACCCTGATAGGCTTACCCGTGCCTTTGCTCCTCACCATGTCCACCTTGCCCAGCACACCCTCCTTCGTACTCCACTTCGCAAACAACTCATCACAGGCACCCACATCCATCAGACTGTCAATGAAGGCATTAAACTGGTTAAACAGCTCTTTCTCCTTCTTTATCACACCAATGCAGATGCCCATATCATCATGAGCAGGAAAATCAATATACTCGAAGTGAGGGTAATTCATCTTAATCATCGGCCATCCCATCGTCTCGTCGATTACAGCATCCACCTTCCCCGCATCCAGAGCCATAAACATATCCGGTCCCACATTGAAACGCATGATTTGTTTCTCATCAAACATCCCCGACACAATCAAGTCGATACTGCTGCCAGCCAGCACACCAATCCTCGCATCCTCCAGGTCCTCAACACATTTCACTTCCTTCCATTCCCCATCGCTACACGACGAGCACATGGCACTCGCCACCATAGCGAGCGCCACCAGCACAGAGTACAGTTTTCTAATATCCATAATACAATACTATTCGTTTTGGCGCAAAGGTAAACAAAAAACTTCAAACACCATACCGAATGCTTGAAGTTTTTTTATGATTATTGTTTCATTACCTCTTCCAAGATAGGCACATCAGTGAAGAACTATGCCAAAAAGAGCTGTATGGAAAATGATATAAACTGCAACCAAATCTGTAGCAAAAAGACACAGAGGAATAGCATCATCACCCCCCAGCGAAGCCTAACCCCTCCCCCCCAAAAAAAACCACGATGTGGGTTGAAACCACACCGTGATGTTTTATATACAATTTTCCCCACTCATGAAGAATGGAGTGGGGAAAAAGTAATTATTAATTTTATTGGTCTTGATTATTCTTACCTGCTTGAATAAACATTGATATAATAGAAATGATGGCTGTACCTCCAAGGATACCAGAAAACCATACCTTGTCCAAATATAAAGCATATGCACATACGCCAATTATTGATAATAGAGCAAAAAAAGCAAAAGTCATGCCCCACCTATTCATTCGTTCGGCACGACTTTCTGCCTTGCTTACAATTTTTATTTTCTGATTATCTAAATCATGGCGGTGCACTTGCTCCAATTTTGTCTGCTCTAGAATTTGCTCAAGAATTTTGGGATCCACATCTTTATATTTCTGCAGTTCCTCAGGTGAAGGCAAAATTCTTTCCTCGAAGGTTAAAGTTTGCTCCAATTGTCTATTATGACCAACTTGAGTCTCTTTTCTTTTTATTTCATGTTTATTGCTCATATAAGCTCAGATTATTAACTGCGTTTCTAAAGTCTCTAGCAACATTTTGTCGGTCATCAAACAACTTGCGTGAATCCGTACTCATGTCATTCATTATCTCATCACGCATTTTAAGAATGACTTCAGAGTTTATTCTATAAGAGCCACATGATGCCTCTATAAAAACTCTGTATCCATTCCGTAAAAAATTTAATATGTGCAATGCTATAGACATAATTTGGATATTTTTTTTGCAAATATAATGCTTTTTACTATCAACTACGCAATTTCAACGAGTAAAAAAATATTTTATTGCATAAAAAAGACAATATTTCTTGTATTTTATGTCTTTTTCTTTCGAACCATACTGCAAATATTTCACTGAGAAAAAATCATCCCTTTCCCATCATTTTTTCCTCCCCAAAAGAATTTATCGTTCAATCAAAGTGTCAGACACTGTGAATATCCATTATCCATAATAATTCACAGGGTTCTGGCCGATTGTGACTATTTCCATAACACTCTTGCCAAGATAAGGGGAATCATCCTCTACTACTCCTTCACATTCATATCTGCCTGCCACTCTTGCCTCTTTTGTCTTGTACCATCGAGTAGGAGTGATTACACATTGCACAATACCATCAACATGCCCCAAGACACGAGTGATTTTAGGAATCTTATTAGCTGCAATCTTCCAATACTTGCGAGTACACTCATACAGGTCCGGGCGACAATAAGCAACATCAGAAACATCATCACAGAAGAAAGTCTTCTTAATGTTGACAATCAAGAAGTACTCCCCCTTTTGGGGTTCTATATACCCATTGAATGGAATAGGTTTTCTTGCCATTTTTATTCTGTATTAGGTTAATATGTTTAAGTGAATATTAATTATCAAAGTTTCAATCTTCCAAATCTAATATCTTTCCAAATACTTTCGGTTTATCCTTTCCATGATTTCCAAAGTGCTACCTTCTGTGCTTACGCCAGCCTCCTTTGCTTGTTTAACAATGTTGGCATGATTGATGCGCTCAATGATTTCCAAAGTGCTACCTTCTGTGCTTACGCCAGCCTCCTTTGCTTGTTTAACAATGTTGGCATGATTGATGCGCTCAATGATTTCCAAAGTGCTACCTTCTGTGCTTACGCCAGCCTCCTTTGCTTGTTTAA
>CALBJW010000028.1 GCA_937893145.1 uncultured Prevotellaceae bacterium
AAAACGTACAAATTGTGAACTTCACAACCTGTACGTTTTATTCACGATTTGTACGTTTTTTGAAGCTAAAAAGCCTACTTATTATTTATTATTCAGTGAAAAATGCACTGCACACAGCAGGCAAGGAAAGATCAAGGGACAGGTCTATGAACCACCCGGTCAAATCAATCATTTTTCATTTGATTCATGAACCTGTCCCTTGACCCACATGTCCCTTGCCCCACATTGATTATATGTTCAAATATTTCTTTAAGTATTCTTTCAACTTCTCCAGCACTCTATTCTTCGTTTCGGCACGCTTACCGCCTCCACCGAAGAGAGGCATAGGAGGCAGAATCTTCGTTACCGCTGTACCGTTCTCATTCACAAAACCATCCTCAAACGCTCTGTTTATGAATTCGCGGGTAGCATCAGCCTTCAGCCTCTCATCCTTTATGATAGCATCAAGCTCCTCTTTCTTCTGCTCCTCCACATATTCCTTCCAGTCGGCATATACATCACCATTGCCCTCTGGAGTCATGCGCTCTATGAAAGCCTCTATGAGTTCCTTCTTGTCACGCATATCTGGACTTGCAGCAATCTCCTTCTTTATCTTCACCACAATCTCCTTGTCCTTGCAGTTCGAGTCGTGATACTTCTGCACAAGCATCAGTATGTAGGTGATGTCAATCTGCACCTGCTTCACCAGTTCTATCTCAAACTCTATGTCATCATCGATGCTCACCTTGTCGGTTGGATTCTTTGGGTGGTATTCCTCGTAGAGGTCGTAGTACCAAGAGAGGTAGTCCTGCCTTTCGCCATCGCTTATCACTCGTACATCCATGAACTCATCCTCATCTTCAGGATTGAACTCATCAAACGAAGTGAGCAGATTGTACATCTTCAGGTATCTGCCGAATCGCTTCACGAACTCCAGTTTCAGTTGGTCGCCCACGATGTGCGGAATGGCAACAGTAGGATAGTCCAGTTTCAGTTGTGCTGCCAACTCACGGAAACCCTCATGGTGTCGCCCCTTGTCATCATCATACCCATAGTAGTAGTCGGCAAATGGGCGCATCAGTATGATGCCACCAGCATCCTTGTCACCAAAGAGTTGGAAACACTCGTTGGTTTGCTCCTCCAGATTGCGGAAGCAGACAATGTTGCCACAGTCCTTCACAGCGTTGAGTATTCGGTTTGTACGGCTGTATGCCTGCAACAGACCATGCATCTTCAAGTTCTTATCCACCCAGAGCGTATTGAGAGTCTTGGCATCGAAACCAGTTAGGAACATACCCACCACTACGAGCAGGTCTATCTCCTTGTTCTTCATGCGCAGAGAGAGTTCCTTGTAGTAGTTTTGGAATTTATCTCCACTCGTGTCGAAGTTTGTGCCAAACATCTTGTTGTAGTCCATGATGGCACTTTCCAGAGCCTCCTTGCTCGTGCTGTCCATCTGGGTGATAGCCTCAGGGTCTTCTTCGATAGCCCCCATCGAGTCCTCCTCCTCATTCTGAGCAAAAGTGTATATCGTAGCCACCTTCAGTCCCAGCCCTTTCTCGGCTATCTGCCTTTTCAGCTCGTTATAGTATTTTATAGCCATCGGTACACTATCAACCGCCAGTATGGAGTTGAATCCCTTAGTCTGTACCTTCTGCTTCTTTTCTTCCGCATTCTTGCCCTTGCGCACCACCTCCGACACATTCAGCAGGCGCGACATGGCATAGCTCTCAGAGCGTTTGGTCTTCAAGTCGAAATGCTTCAGTATGTAAGCCACATTGATTTCTATGCGCTCACTGTTCATCAAGGCTTTCTTGTCCTGAATGCCCCACACATCCTCACTCAAGATGTCCTTCTTTGCCTTCATCGTACTGATATAGTCCACCTTGAACTTCAGCACATTCTTGTCGTTGATAGCATTCACGACCGTATATGTGTGGAGCGCACGAATAGGCTTGCCCTGAGCATCCCTCTCGCCACCGAACACCTGAGCCGTAGTGGTGAGGGCTCCCCCTCCGTACTTGTTGGCATTCACAGCAAAGATAGGAGTGCCAGTAAAGCCGAATATCATGTACCTCTTGAACGCCTTCGTGATAAGCTGGTGCATCTCACCAAACTGGCTACGGTGGCATTCATCGAATATCATCACAATGTTCTTCTCCAGCACTCTTATCTCATCCTTCTTGCGCTTCACCAGTCCGCTCAGTTTCTGTATCGTAGTGATGATGATGCGTGCCTGCGGGTCGTTCAGTTGCTTGAGCAGCACATTGCTGTTTGAGTTGCTGTTGGCGCAGTCCTTCTCGAAGTTGTCATACTCCTTCATGGTCTGGTAGTCGAGGTCCTGCCTGTCCACAACAAACAGCACCTTATCCACACCCTCAATCTGTGTGGCAAGCTGTGCAGTCTTGAACGAAGTGAGAGTCTTTCCCGAACCCGTAGTGTGCCAGATGTAGCCACCTGCACGAGTAGTGCCAAGCCATCTGTCAGTCGATTTGTGGTTGTAGAGAGCCGTTTGTATGCGTAGCAGAATCCTTTCCGTTGCTGCAATCTGATAAGGGCGCATCACAAGGAGGTTCTTATCTACCGTAAACACGCAGTACCTTGTGAGGACACTGAGCAGAGAGTGCTTCGAGAGGAAAGTCCTTGCAAAGTCATCCAAGTCCGTAATCAGATTGTTCTCTGCATCGCTCCAGTATGAAGTAAACTCAAACGAGTTCGATTCCACTTTCTTTCTTGCAGCCTTCATCTTGTCAGCCTCCTTCTCGTGAGCAAAGCGAGTGGTGTTGCTGTAATACTTTGTTTGTGTGCCGTTGCTTATCACGAACACCTGCACATATTCAAACAGAGCCTTTCCCGCCCAGAACGATTCTCTCTGGTAGCGGTTTATCTGGTTGAAAGCCTCACGGATGCTACCGCCCCTTCGCTTCAATTCTATATGTACGAGAGGCAGTCCATTAACCAATATCGTTACATCATACCTATTCCTGTATCCTGCATAGCCATCCTCCCCTTTGGAGGAGTTAGAGGGGGCTTCATATTGATTGATGACTTGCAACTTATTATTGTGAATGTTCTGCTTGTCTATCAACTTAATGTTTTTCGTAGTGCCATCATCGAGCAGGAGATTGAGGATATGGCTCTGCTGTATGAGCGTAGTCTTATCCTCTATGCTCAGAGCCTCGTTTGCTATCTGTCCATCGAAGAGTCGTTTCCATTCTGCTTCGGAGAAAGCAAACTTGTTCAGCGCTTCCAACTGCACACGAAGGTTCTGTATCAGTTCCTTCTCATCCTTGATAGTCGGATAGTCATACCCCTGAGCGCACAACTGCGCTATCAGGGCCTTCTCCAGTTGAGCCTCGCTTTGATAGGCAGAGTTGTCACGCTCCTCAGGAGTATATTTCGCTACTACTGTGGTGTGCTCTTGCTCGAGTATGATGTTGTATTGGTCTTGCATACTTTAGAATGTTAATAACTTTTCTCTATAATATTCGTATTGTTTTTTGCGAAGCTCAATCTCGGTCTTGAGGTTGGAGATGAGGGATTCGAAGTGGTCGAGGGTTTGGGTGATTTGGGTTTGGCGTTCGAGAGGTGGTAGTGGTACTTGTACATGTGTTATTGCAGTAAAAGGTAAAGACCTTCTTCCTGTACCCTCAACACCTTCTCTATTCTTCAATAATTGTCTCATACCAGGATGTGATAATAAGTATTTTAACAAATATGATGGTAAACACTTCTCACAATCAATACTGAATACCACATCAATAGGACTGACTATTACTGGACCCTTAACTTTCAAATAACTTATAGAACCAACATCAACTCTTGAAGGCGAATAAACAAACCAGTTTTCACGAACAATATAATATCCTTTTGTGTCACTACTTGTTACATGTGTTTTCTCCTTGAAAAATTCTTTTGTTGGAACTAATCCGTTTTGTGTGATGCTATATGCATCATTAGTAATATAATTCTTATTTTTCTCCTTTTGATGCGAAGCGAACTCGCCTAATTTTACAAGTTCACAATCCTCTTTAGTGAAAATTTTTTCTCTATAATGCTCATATTGCTTTTGTCTCAACTTCAATTCATCTTCAAGGTTCTGCTGAAGGGCTGTGAAAGAATCCAATATCTTCACTATCTCCTGTTGGATAGAAAGAGAGGGAAGGGGGATTTCAAAAGATTGTAGCATTGGTAGCGTTATATAAGGAATAGATCCTTTTTTGCTATTTGCCATTATATAATCTTTTAAGTATCCCTTAAAATAATGCAATGCAAAAAATATATTTACTTCAACGAAGTCTGATAAAACATAAGTTCTTTGATAAGCATTGAATTTTCCTTTATAATAATTGATGTGACCGACTTGGCTACCATTACCAGTTACAATAATTGCTTCCGTATCAAAAGCATAATTATTTATAGTGGTTGGATTTGCATCGCAAGTGAAAAACGGATAGAGTCCATTTGGATCCATTGCGTTTGCATTTAATTTCCCTGTTTTAATAGAGTTGCAAACCTCACCCAATCTAACCCTCCTTACTCCATCAGGGCACATCTCCTTTATCATTTCCTCAATCCTATTCATGCCTTATCCTCCTTTCCTTTTACAATCTCCCAATGTCCGCCCTTATCTGGACCGACACGGAGAATGATATTTGATTGCTGTAGCGACTTGAGGTGCTTGCTGACAGCACTGCGGTTGATACCGAGCGATGCTGCCATCTGGGTAGATGTGATTTTGCCATCCTCCTGGATAAGGGCAATGATGGCATCACGAGTTTTCTGTCCACCTTTTCTGTCCACCCTTTCTATTTTCTGTCCACCTTCGAGCATTGAACCGACAAATGCCATAATCTCTTCACGCAGATGCTGCTCCTGCATACGAGTCATTGCGGAGAGGAAGATGCTTATATCCTCTTTGTCGCGTGTATCAATCAACGCTTGAATGTATTCACCTTTCTCCTCTTTGGTCACTTTCATAGGAAGCACACCAAACTCCATCTGCAACAGGTTCATAAGCAAACGGGTGGCTCTGCCGTTCCCATCTGCCCAAGGGTGAATGGTAACCAACTCGTAATGTGCCCAGAAACTCATTTCGTATATGGACTGCACATTTGATGCGTCAATAGTGCTGCGTCGCTCGTTCAGTTCCTTGCAGAACTTCTCAAGATACATAGGCACTTTCAAGAAGTTCATATACGACCTGCCTCCGAAACCTGCAGTCACGTTCAGCAATCGTATGTCGCCTTTGGCAGCAGAAAATGAACCGTTGAGCGTGTTGTATTCGTTTCCTGTACGAGCCATCACCTTCGAAGAGAGAGTGCGAAGAAAATCTATCGTAATCGTAGGATGCTGCCTTATCTGCTCCATTCCCCATTCGTAGGCATTCTTGAGGTCCAGATTCATCATCTGCTCCTGAAGGCTACGCCCCTTTGCAGTAATACCTTCATCAAAGAGAAGCTGGTTCTCGAGTTCTGTCACGGTACTACCTTCGATGGCTGTGGAATGGGTGATGATGGAATACAGGTAGAACTTGTCATAGTCTATCTGTGCATCAATACCCAACTCGCGATAAATCCTCACGAGTTCTGCAAGCGGCAATCCCTGCAGTTTTTCCATGCTTATATCCTTCCACTCCATACTCTATCCCTCCAATTCCTTTACGATAGCATCAATAGCATTGCGTAGTTCGATACCCGCAGCACAGAGTTTTGAAAGTTCGCTGTTCACATCTTCAATCACAATCTTCTCACGCTTATCCTCCTGCTCTACATACGAAGATACGGAGAGGTTGCAAGCATTAGCAAGCACTTCATCGTTGCTAACGAGCTTAGTGAAATACTGAATGTCCTTCCTATCCTTGTATGCATCAAATATCTTCTTCTGGTCTTCCTCGTAGAGCTTGTTCTTGTTGCCTACCTTATGGAACACCTCACTTGCATCAATGAAGAGGATATTGCTATCTGTCTTTGCACTCTTCTTCAACACAAGAATACAAGTGGCAATCGACACACCAAAGAAAAGGTTCTGAGGCAACTGAATAACTGTATCTACATAGTTGTTATCGATGAGGTATTTGCGAATCTTCTGCTCATCACCTCCACGATACAGCACACCAGGAAACTCAACAATGGCACATGTACCCGACTCGTTCAAGTGATGGAGCATGTGCATGGTGAAAGCCAAGTCTGCCTTGCTCTCTGGTGCAAGCACACCTGCAGGAGCATAACGCTCATCATTGATAAGGAGAGGATTGCTCTTTCCCGCCCAACTGATGGAGTAAGGCGGATTGCTCACGATGGCATCAAACTCCATTCCAAGATGCTGAGGCGAGATGAGTGTATCGCCAAGCTCTATGTCGAAGTTCGCAAAGTTGATGTCATGAAGGAACATATTGATACGGCAGAGGTTGTATGTGGTAGGATTTATCTCCTGCCCAAAGTACTGAAGTCCCTTCTCATTGTCTGGGTCCACCACCTTCTTGAACTTGAGGAGCAACGAACCCGAACCACATGCAGGGTCATACACCATCTTGATGTTGTCGTTGTTGTGCGATGCAAGCGAAGCAAGCAACTCGCTTACCTCCTGTGGAGTGAAGAACTCGCCTCCACTCTTACCAGCATTGGCAGCATACATCTGCATCAAGAACTCGTATGTATCACCGAAGGTATCAATCTCTCTGTCGTTGTAGTCGCCTCCGAGAGCCATATCACGCACACGGATAAGCACCTTTGCAAGCAACTGGTTTCGCATAGCCACCGAACTGCCAAGCTGTGAATTGTCCACCACGAAGTCGCTAAACAAACCACGCATGGCATCCTCACTCGCTGTACCCTGAGCACTCGCCTCGATAGCACGAAATATCTTTGAGAGCGTTTCGTTCAGGTTCTCATCCTTCTCGCAGTTCTTTACAACATTACAGAACAACTGGCTTGGAAGGATGAAGTAGCCCTTCTCTGCCACAATCATATCACGAGCCTCTTCTGCCTCCTCATCATCCATCTTGGCATAGTCGAAAGCATCCTCAGCAAGGAGTGTCGCTTGTGCTTCCACATCATCGCTCGACATACCTTCCATCTGCAGATGGTTGATGTAGCTGGTGATGTTCTCGCTGATGTAGCGGTAGAAGATTGCTCCAAGCACATAAGCCTTGAAGCTCCATCCATCTATTGCACCTCTGAGGTCGTTAGCAATACCCCAAATCGTTTTGTGCAATTCGTCTCGTTCTGTATTAGTAGCCATATATATGTATCATTCTTAGTTTCCATACCCTTAGACCAGCTTCCTGTCTTTGCGTATCTATAAGGTGTTAGTTTGTATCGGCAAAGTTAAGATAATTTTTTCAAACCATCAATCATTTGCAGATATTTTTTTAAAAGTAAAATTAAAAGGAGAAAATATTACCTAATGGGATAAAAAATGACACATAAGTAAATTGGGTAAGTTTTTGGGTAACTTTTTTTTGAAAAGTTACCCTACTTATTTTATTGTTTTTCAAGACAATAGAATCGTTTGGGTAAGAAAACTAACTTTTGAGTTATAATACCTTCTTATGCGTATGCGCATAAGAAGGTATAGAAGGTGAAAACTTAGTTTTCTTAACTTTTTTGTCTTATAGTGCTAAATTTCAGTCAGTTAAGTAGGGTAACTTTTCAAAAAAAAGTTACCCAAAAAGTTACCCTCTGTCTTTTCCTTGTCCTGAATATGTTGACACTTCCATCCTATTGTATAGATAAAAACATACGGAAGAATGAGGTCATTCTTCCGCAAGAGTGAGGTCATTCTTCCGTATGTTTGAGGCTATTTTTGCGGAAGAGTTTTCTTAATTATCACGCAGAGCCGCTGAGGTCGCTGAGGGTTGCACTTGGTGGGAGATAACAAGGGCAATGTGCAACCTCAGCGTCCTCTGCGCCTCTGCGTGAGAATAAAAATTTAATGAATAATTATACGGCTAATTAATGTCAATTATACGGTACGCTGTAGGCAAACAAAAACAACCTCATACTTTTGCTTATAATAGCAGTAATACTTTTGTTCCTAATAACACGATGCAGGACTCGATGAGAGTTCTGCATTTTTGTTTTTGCTTACTAAAGTTTATTACTATTTCTTTGCATTCTCAAAATAAATCATTACTTTTGCAAAGAAATAACTAATATAATAACACACTTACGCACCGCTATTCACAACGTTAGCGAATGCCACAATGCAATAAGTCAGTTCAACAGACATAATCAATATATGAGTAACATTCAATTAGCAATAACTGATCCAGAATACAAGCAATGGATTAGCAACATAGAAAAGCGATTTCGCCAGCAGCAGATAAAGGCAGCTATGCAAGTCAACTCCAGTAAGATCGAGTTCTACTGGTGTCTTGGTCGCGACATTTGCGAGATGCACGTTGAGGAGCGTTGGGGCGAATCTGTCATCAAGCAGTTGAGTGAAGATTTGCGTCTTGCAATAGACGAAGCCAAGGGACTTACGCCCGGAAATCTTTACTATTGTAAGAGATTCTATTCGCTTTATAACCAACTTTTTGAAAAAGTTCCCCAACTTGGGGAAATATTTCATCACAACTTGGATGCCAAACCTCAAAGTGGAGAATTACAAATATTTCCTCAAGTTGGGGAAATATTTAAGCCGTTGCATGTCATTACTGAAAATCAAATGCTTCCACTTAATATTTTCTCCATTCCTTGGGGACATCACAAAGCGATTCTTGACCGCTACGAGAACGAGCCGATGAAGGCTTTGTTCTATGCCGCTAAAACATTAGAGCATAGTTGGTCAAGGGCGGTATTGGAAAATATGATGGGTGATAAAGGTAAAGACAATGGTCTCTATGAACGCCAAGGAAAGGCTATCAATAACTTCCCTACATCAATGCCTTATCCTACTGGCGACCTTGCTGCCGAAATGATAAGCGATCCTCTGAATTTGTCTTTCTTGAAACTGAAGGCAAAATATGACGAGCACACGCTGAAACAAGCACTAATACGTCATGTCAATGACTTGCTGATGTCACTCGGAACGGGATTTGCCTACATCCGTAACGAATACTTACTCTCTGTGGCAGGCAAGGAGCAGTTCTCTGACCTCTTGTTCTACAATACCAAATTACACGCATACGTTGTTGTAGAGGTCAAGGTGACAGAGTTTGAATCGTCTTATCTCGGCCAATTGTCAGGCTACATGTCGCTTGTCAATCACATCCTGAAAGACGACATAGACCGACCTACCATTGGACTTCTGATTTGTCGCAGCAAAAACAATGTCTTTGCTCAGTACTGCCTTGAGGGATACAATCAACCCATAGCAATAACAGCATACGAGGGTATCCAGATTCTCCCAGAGAACTTCAACGATACACTACCAAGCATCGAGGAGTTGGAAGCTGAGATAGACAAATAACTTGGTACTCAAAGAATCCACCCTGTAAGAGTGCCACATAAACTGCCCCCCCCAACCTTATCTTCTTGCTTGTCATAATACTTTTGTTCCTAATAACACGATGCAGGACTCGATGAGAGTTCTGCTTGTTTTTTTGTGCATCCTCCGCGAACCTTTTATATATAGTGATTGCGGTGCAATCTCGTTGGTACTCCAACAACGAAACAAAAACGAAACGCTACGCTTCATGAACGAAATCAAAAATATTTTTGTTATTTCACGTACAATTCGTGAATAAAACGTACAGGTTGTGAAGTTCACAATTTGTACGTTTTGTTTTCATAATGAGTGCGTTCTATGGTGGGAAATGTCCGTACCTTTGCAGCGTCAAACAAAAACAATGACAATTTAACAATCAAAATTAATAACAAAAACAATTCAATTTACAAACAATTAAAAACATTTAAGATTATGAAAAAGTTTAATTCTTTCTTCGAAAGCGTCAAGCCGATGACAGTTCTCGCAATGGTAGCAGTAGCACTTTCAGGTGTATTCGGTTTCACATCAGGTGATAATAACAACAGCGGTAGTGGAAATCAGGAAACAAAGTCAACATCTGCACCAATGATCATTTCTGTAGATTTTTCTCAGGCAATGGGATGGTAGTAGTTACCAATGATATAAACGAAATAGCAGGACCCGATGATTCGGGTCCTTTTTGTTTTGTGCATCCATTTGAGGTCATTTGAGTCGCTACGCTTTCGTTTGAGGTGTTTTGTCAATAGAAAATTCATGTTCATGAACATGAGATAAAATTGCTCCTGCGTCGCATAAAAGTGCCCCCTCCCAACCTCCCCCAAGGGGGAGGGCATGCGCTTGAAGGGTGAAGATTTTGGTATGGATGTTTGTTGCCTACGGCGTACCGTTAACCGTAAGCTCGACGACCGAAGGGGAGTCAATTATCGTGTAATTAGACGTTTCATCGCGTAAGCGCTTTCGAGCTTGATGAGAAAGAATTATTCGTTAATTTATTTTATATTTGATTTTTGTGAGATTTATCACAGATTCAAGGCCGTTAGGCCGCCTTAAATAAATACCCCAAATATATTTATGCTATATTTATCATTAGATTTATGCTACGATTTAAATCTAAACGAAGAAATCTATGATAAATCAAACATAAATGATTATGATATTTTTTAGAGGATCGTCGCTTTGCTCCTCGAATCTGTGATAAATCTTTGCATAAATCAGAGGATAAAATTTTTCCTCATAACCCCATAAACATATAAACCAATAAACCTCAAAATGCGTACAAATCGTGAATAAAACGTACAGGTTGTGAAGTTCACAATTTGTACGTTAGCTTTTCATTTCAAGTACCTTATACCCCTAAAAATGTCCGTACCTTTGCAGCGTCAAACAAAAACAAAACAATTAATAAACAAAATTTACAAACAATTAAAAACAAATGTCAATTATGAAAAAGTTTAATTCAATCCTCGCAATCGCAACAGTAGCACTCACTTCAGTATTTGGTTTCACATCTTGTCAGCAGGATGATGCGTTTGATGGCGGTGTGGTAGTATGTCCTGGAATTCCAGAAGGTCCAACAACACCAACAGATACTCCAACAGATACTCCTAAGGCTAATGGTACGGTTGATTATGTGTTCTTCGTGAGTGATGAGGTCCTCAGTCTTGGTGAATATACTCTGACAATGCAGGAGCCTGGTCGTGAGACTGTTATGAATATGGCTGATGGTGAGAATGATTCTCATTACTACAATAATAGTAAGGGTTTCGAGAAGACTTTCACTGGCAAGAAGATGGTATTCCACAATCTTAAGCCTGGCACTGTGGTAACTCCAAGTTTTAAGGCTTTCGATGGTGCTTTCGAGTCGCTCCCTGCAGATGGTGTTACTGAATTTATGATCATGAGTGATGTTGTGCGCCACGGTTATGTTGGTGATTTGAATATTGGAAATCACACTATGCCTGGTTTGATGAATGTTAAGTTGGAGAAATGCATCAATGATTTTACTAACAAAATGGTGTTGAATGTTAAGTAACTCTTTTATTGATATAACAAGAATCAGGACTCGATGATCGGGTCCTGATTCTGCTATTGTGTATCCCACAAATATGTTATTTTGATTTCGTTTTTGGCTTTCGTTGTTGTTTCGTTTTTGGGAAGGAAGTAGGAGATTGCGGTGCAATCTCGTTTGCACTCCAACAACGAAACAACAACGAAACGCTTACGCTTCAATAACGAAATCATCAAACACTAATCATCAATCACTAACCTTTTCTATCTCCAGGATTCTGACATCGTTCTCCATGCTTAGGAAGGAAGGGAGGACGGTGTTGAGGGTTTCTGGGGATGTGGTGTGGGTGTAGTGGGCTCCGCACTGTAGGGCTGCGCCTTCGGCTGTGGTGTTGTGGGATGCTGAGATATAGCGGTCGAGGGCTGGGGAGGTGAGTCCTGGGAGGTGGTGGAAGATGTCGCCACATCCGTTGTTGAGGAGTACGATGCGGAGGGGTGCTTCAGGGTGCTTCACGAAGGTGTTCCACAGGGCGTTCTGGTCGTAGAAGAAGCTGAGGTCGCCTGTGAGGATGAGGGTGGGGCGATGACTGCCTGCCCAGTAGCCTACGGCGGTGGAGATGCTGCCCTCGATGCCATTGATGCCTCTGTTGCAGAAGACTGGGTTGGGGGTGTGGAGGAGTCGGTTCACGGTGCGTATCATGGTGCTGTTGGCTACCTGAAGTGACCACTCGGGACTGATGGCTGAGAGGATGGTGTGTATCTCGATGTCTCCCTTGATGTCTCTTTCGTTGGTGTAGAGTGGTTCGTGGGAGTGCTTTCCTTCTTTCTTCTCGGCTGCAAGGGCTTCGGTGAAGGCGGTTGGTGTGGTGTGGATGAGCATGGTGCTGCTCATGAAGAGGTCTGCTACCTCGCCCAATGGTGATATGTGCCAGTGGGCTGATGGTTTGTGTAGGCGAAGGTACTGCTTGAGTCGCTTCGACACTATATGTCCTCCAAGGGTGATGATGAGTTGGGGAACGGGGAATGGTTGCTCGGCTGCAAGAACTTGTTCGAAGTTTGATGCGAGGTATGGGGTGAGTTCTGGTATGGTATGCAGATTGCTCAATGTCTCGGCGATGATGATGCATCCGCTCTTTGCGATGCTGAGAATGCTTGGAGCAAGGGTGCGTGCCTCTTCGGGAGAGAGTTGTCCGACGATGAGCATTGAGGTTGTTGCGTTGCGCCACGATTCCTTCATGTCGGGTGTGAGGGAGAATGTTGTGTTTGATGGAACATACTGTATGAGTCGTTCATCGGGCAGAGTGGGTGCTGAGAAGTCGAACATCGGTTCGCTGATAGGCACGTTGATATGTACAGGACCAGCGGACCTGTAGAGTGTGATGAGTGCCTCATTGATGAGTCGGTTGCAATGCCATGAGTCTTCGCTGTCGAGTGTTTGTACTTCGGGAAGTGTGACCACCTTGCGGATGCAGGATGAGAAGGCGAGAGGCTGGCGCATGGTCTGTCCGTCCATCTGTCCTATCCATCGCTGAGGGCGGTCGGCTGTGATGACAAGCAGTGGGAGAGGGCGGTAGTATGCCTCGCTCACGGCTGGTGCGAGGTTGAGCACTGCGGAACCGCTGGTGCAGCACACTGCTACGGGGCGACCTCCGTTTGCCTCAATGAGTCCGAGTGCGAAGAACGCTGCACTGCGCTCGTCTGTCACTTCGTAGCACTTCATGCCTGATGCCACGAAGGTGTGAACGAGGGGGATGTTACGGCTGCCTGGACACACTACTACTTCCGTGATGCCTGACTTGTGCATCAGGGAAGTGAGTTGAAGTACATTGTTTTTGGTGGAAAACATAATTTTAAGTGAAAAGTGAAAAGTGAAAAGTGAAAAGTGAAAAATATCCTACCGGAAGAGAATGTCCTTTTGCCATCTGCCAAGCGCAGCAATAACAGCTCTTGCGCCAAGGCGGTAGCAAATTTTTCACTCTTCACTTTTCACTTTTCACTTTAACTTTCGCATTTGCGAAAGTTAAATTATCATATTTGTTACTCGCTCAGTGGAGATGAGTCGTCCATCTTCACCGAAGATATCGACATTCCAGATGTGGGTGCTGCGACCGATGTGGATGCCTGTGGCTTTGGCTATGACCTTGCCTTCGGTGGCAGACATGGAGATGTGGTTGCCTGTGACTTGAAGTCCGCATACTTTGGCTGTCTCGTCGTAGCCGATGGTGTGGAGCGATGCTGCTCCTGCTATGGTCTCTGCAAGGGCGAGGGATGCTCCTCCGTGTAGGATGCCGAAGTATTGTTTTGTGGCAGCACATATTGGCATCTCTGCCATCGCTATATCGTCGTCGCTCGGAAGGAAACGGATGCCTAATGCTTCTATCATTGTTCCCTTGAGGCGAGAATTGAGTAGGTTACATTCTTGGGGGGTGAACATAATTTTAGAAAAATTAAAGTGAAGAGTGAAGAGTGAAAAGTGAAAAATTTCCTACCGGACTGGTATGTCCTCTTGGTAAGACAAGCGCAGCGTAAACTGCTCTTGTGCCAAGGCGGTAGCAAATTTTTCACTTTTCACTCTTCACTTTTCACTTAAAAAGTTTATTCAAAACTTTTTAATATTTTGTCTGCTATTTCCTTCATCTCTTCTGCTGGAAGAGAGAGTTTTTCGCGGCGGAAATCTACATCTGCCTCGCTCTGCATAGGGATGAGGTGGATGTGTGCGTGTGGCACTTCAAGACCGAGAACTACCTGTGCTACCTTTACGCATGGGAAGGCAGTCTTGATGGCTTTTGCCACTTTCTTTGCGAATACCTGATAGCGTGCTAACTCATCGTCTTCCATGTCGAAGATGTAGTCCACCTCGCGGCGTGGAATGACAAGTGTGTGGCCCTTTACGAGTGGGTTGATGTCGAGGAATGCGTAGAACTCTTCGTTTTCTGCGCACTTGTAGCTTGGTATCTCACCAGCTGCAATCATTGAGAAGATATCCATTAGAATGTGATGTTTACGATTTCGAGTTCGATGACACCGCGTGGAACGGTGATGGAAACTACATCGCCTACCTTCTTGCCGAGAAGACCCTGAGCAATAGGTGTCTTGATGGAAATCTTGTTTTCACGGAGGTTAGACTCGCCATCGCTCACGATAGTGTAAACGAGTTTTGCACCTGTCTTGCTGTTCTTGAGTTCTACAGTAGAGAGAATCTGCACCTCATCTCGCTTTGTAATCTTTGATGGGTCGAGAATCTTTGCATCAGCGAGCTGTGCCTTGAGTTCTGCAATCTTAGTTTCGAGTTTTCCCTGCGCTTCCTTCGCTGCATCGTATTCTGCATTCTCAGAAAGGTCACCCTTCTCGCGTGCTTCAGCAATCTGCTGGATGACGGCTGGGCGTTCTACTTCTTCAAGCTGTTTGATCTGGGCACGAAGCTTGTCGTAGCCCTCTTGTGACATATATGCCATAGTTGTTCTTTTACTCTTAAAAGTAAGTATTTTATATTGTTAATATTTAGTTTTGTTTCGTTTGTTTTAAGTCGCTATTCAGGTTCAACTTACGCAAGTTTTAACTTGCTCAGTTGAAGTGAAGAGTGAAGAATTTGCTTCCGCCTTGGGGCAAGAGCTGTTATCGCTGCGCAGAAAAAGCAAGAGGACCTACTCTTCCGGTAGGAAATTTTTCACTCTTCACTCTTCACTTTTCACTTACAAGTTGAGCTTGCGAAACTTGTATAAGTGAATAAAAAAGAAGAATTCCAGCACTTTGATGCCAGAACCCTTGATTGTGAATTGCGGTGCAAAGATAGCACCTTTATTATACAGAACAAAATGTTTTGTGCGAAAAAACGCAAAAAAACACAATTTAGCTTAAAGAAATTGCATTATCACGATGATTTTTATTAGCTTTGCAGTCAAATTGAAAAAAAATTCAAATAGCAATGACTCGTAAATTTGATTTTCTCATTATCGGCTCAGGTGTGGCTGGAATGAGTTATGCCCTCAAGGTTGCGAAGGCTAATAAAGGTAAGATTGCCATTGTGTGCAAGACTACACTCGAAGAAGCTAATACAGCGAAAGCACAGGGAGGTATCGCCTCTGTAACTAATCTGCTTGTTGACAATTTCGAGAAGCACATTGAAGACACAATGATTGCTGGCGACTACATCAGCGACCCAGAAGCTGTGAAGCAGGTGGTGACTGGTGGTCCTGCTGGTATCAGGGACCTCGTGCAGTGGGGTGTGAACTTTGACAAGAAGGAGAACGGCGACTTCGACCTTCACCGCGAAGGCGGACACAGCGAGTTCCGCATCCTTCACCATGCAGACGACACAGGCGCAGAGATTCAGCGTGGTCTGATGGAGGCAATCCGCAATAACCCTAACATCGAGATTCTCGAAAACCACTTTGCGGTGGAAATCATCACTCAGCACCATCTTGGTATTCGTGTCACTCGTCGCACTCCAGACATCGAGTGCTTCGGTGCGTACATCCTCAACCCAGAGACTGGTAAGATTGACACTTACCTCTCGAAGGTGACACTCATGGCTACTGGTGGTACTGGTGCTGTTTACGCCACTACAACCAACCCTAACATCGCTACTGGCGACGGTATAGCAATGGTATATCGTGCTAAGGGCAAGGTGAAGGA
>CALBJW010000029.1 GCA_937893145.1 uncultured Prevotellaceae bacterium
CGAGTTAGCCTTTGCACCTACATTAGCAATGTTGTCGATGAGTGTTACACCATCAGCAGCTGCGATAGCCTTCTGTGCATCTTCAACCGAGATTGGTTCGTCTGTTTCAACCCAAACAGCTTCAGAGTGAGCACGGAGAGAAGAGATACGAACACACATAGCAGAACACTTAGCGTCTGTGTGCATAATCTTCTTTGTCTCGTTGAACATCTTCATCTCTTCCTTAGTGTAACCATTTGGCTGGAACACATCAATCTGTGGAATCACGTTGTAAGCAAGCTGATAAGCGAATTTGCTGATTGTTGGGTCCTCAGAGTTAGCGAGAGCCTTGTACTGCTCCTGGAGTTCTGCCATTGCAGCAGCACCAGCACCTGATGCACTCTGGTAAGAGGCAACATGGATGCGGTTGATATGTGAGAGGTTCTCAATAGGCTTGAGAACTACAACCATCATGATTGTTGTACAGTTAGGATTAGCGATGATGCCACGTGGACGGTTGAGAGCATCCTCAGCGTTTACCTCAGGCACAACCAATGGCACATCATCATCCATACGGAATGCGCTTGAATTGTCAATCATGACAGCACCATACTTTGTGATATCCTCTGCAAACTCCTTTGATGTGCCAGCACCTGCTGATGTGAATGCGATGTCAACATCCTTGAAGTCATCACCATGCTGAAGGAGTTTTACTTCATACTCTTTACCCTTAAATGTGTACTTGGTTCCTGCACTACGAGTTGAACCGAAGAGAACAAGGTCATCCATTGGGAAATTTCTCTCATCAAGAACACGGAGAAACTCCTGACCTACAGCGCCAGATGCGCCTACAATAGCTACTTTCATTTTATAATATTAATAAGTATAATTTCCTGAATAAAACCGCTTTTATAAACCTTAAAACAATATGTTCGCTGGAAAATCTGTGCAAAAGTATAACATTTTAGTGAAATAAACGACAAATCTTCAATATTTTCGCTAACTTTGTGCCAAAATTCAATCACTTTGGACTTCATTACCACATATTTACATCTTCCGATAACAGACCCAACATGGATTTTCTTTCTTGTGTTGTGTATTATTCTGTTTGCTCCGTTGATTCTGAACAAACTGCATATACCACATCTCATAGGAATGATTCTTGCTGGTGTGCTGGTTGGTGAGTACGGTTTGAACCTGCTCACACGAGATGCAAGTTTTGAGTTGTTTGGTAAGGTCGGCATCTATTTTATCATGTTCCTCGCAGGTCTTGAAATGGATATGCAGAACCTTAATCAAAACAAGGTAAGAGGAGCCATATTCGGAGCAATAACCACACTCATTCCTTTCGCTTTCGGATTCATCGCAGGATACTATTTCCTGCATTACAGCATTGCGGCATCATTGCTTCTTGCGTGTATCTTTGCATCCCACACACTGGTTTCATACACCATCGTGGGCAGATACGGCATAGCAAAGGACCCAAGCGTGACCATATCCGTTGTAGCAACAATGGTTGCTTTGCTTTCGGCACTTATCTTCTTGGCTGCTATCGCTGGAGTGATAAGGGGCAATAGCGACTTTGCCTTCTGGGGATGGTTCATTGTGAAGTTCGTGCTGTACTTAGCATTTATGTTCTTCGTACTGCCACGAGTAATAAGGTGGTTCTTCCGCCACTACTCCGAGCCAATTCTTCAGTTCACATTCACACTCGCAATAGTATTCTTCTCTGCAGCTATGGCCGCTGAGATTTGTGGACTTGAAGGCATCTTCGGAGCATTCATCACAGGACTTGTCCTGAACCGCTTCATACCAAGCACATCACCTTTGATGAACCGTCTGGAGTTTGTTGGTAACGCCCTCTTCGTGCCTTACTTCCTTATAGGAGTAGGAATGCTTGTCAATGTGAAGCCTTTGTTCAATGATTGGAATGCTGTCGAGGTAGTTCTTATCATGGTCGTTGCAGGTACGGTTTCAAAGGCAATCTCCGCATACGTCGGACAAAAGGCATTCGGATTCACCAAAGCACAGGGTATGGTGATGTTCGGACTTACCGAAGCACATGCTGCAGGAGCACTCGCAATGGTGTTGGTAGGAACAAAACTCGAACTGCGACCAGGCATTCCACTTATGGACAATGCGGTTCTTGATGGTGTGGTCATGACAATCCTTATTTCTTGTGTCATAAGTAGTTTGGCAACTGACCAGGGAGCTCGCAAACTCAAGAACGAGATGAGCAATGATAAAGCTAAGAGTCGTCGAGACTCTACTGCTCTCGATGATGAGAAGATGCTTATCCCTGTCAACGAACATGCCACAATCCATTCGCTTGTCAGGGTGGCAACCATGATGCGCAACAAGCAGTTGAATCGTGGACTCATCTGCTTGAACATCATCAACGACTCCGACTTATCAGCCTCAACAAGGGAACATAGTGAAGAATGCTTAAGATTTGCCACTCGTGTTGCAGCCGCAGCTGATGTTCCTGTTCAGGCACAATCGCGCTTGGCTGTCAATTTCGTTACAGCAACCATCCATGCTATGCGAGAGAACGATGCGAGCGAATTGATAATCGGACTTCATCGCAAGCGCAGCAAGAACGACAGTTTCTTTGGTCGCTTCGCTCATGGACTGATCGATGGAACAACACGCCAACTCTCTATCATCAAGATAAATGTGGCAGAGAATACCTTGCGCAAGATTGTTGTCGCCGTTCCTGCTTCGGCAGAATACGAGAAAGGTTTCTATCGCTGGATAAACCGTATTTCCCGTATGGCAGAGGACCTTGGATGCAGAATGGAGGTTAGATGCAACAAGGCAACATGGAAACTCATCCAACCATACATGAAGGAACGACACGGTTCGGTAAGACTGAATTTCGTGGAAATGAGTTCATGGGACGAGTTCCCTAAGTTATCACAAGAAGTAACACACGACCACCTGTTGGTTGTAATCACAGCGCGCCACGGTGCTATATCTCATCAGAAAGCGTTTAATCATCTTGAAAGAACGCTCGAACAAGACTTTACAGATACAAACTTATTAATTGTATATCCTGACCAAGAATATGATTACTCTCAAAAACATAACCAAATCCTTTGGCAACCTGCAGGTGCTGAAAGGTATTGACCTAAACATAGATAAGGGAGAGGTTGTGAGCATTGTAGGGCCATCTGGTGCCGGCAAGACTACACTTCTTCAAATCATGGGCACACTCGATAGTGCAGATAGCGGAAGCATCATCATCGACGGGACTGATGTCACATCACTCAACCAGAAGGAACTTGCTCGTTTCCGCAACAAGAAACTCGGTTTCGTATTCCAGTTCCACCAGCTGCTGCCAGAGTTCACAGCTCTTGAAAACGTGATGATTCCAGGAATGATTGGCGGAAAGCCATCAAAGGAACTGAAGGCACGCGCCGTTGAACTGCTTGACTACTTAGGACTCAAGGACCGTGCATCACACAAGCCTTCCGAACTCTCTGGTGGTGAAAAGCAACGTGTTGCCGTAGCACGCGCTCTCATCAACGAACCATCCGTGATTCTTGCAGATGAGCCTTCTGGAAGTCTTGATTCAAAGAACAAGACAGAACTGCATCAGTTGTTCTTTGAACTTCGTGACAAGTTTGGCCAGACATTTGTCATTGTTACTCATGATGAAGGTCTTGCCGAGATGACAGACAGATGCATTCACATCAAGGATGGTGTGATAATTAACGAAGACGAAACACTTCGCCACGAAAACGATAATGAAAATGAAATAACAAATAAAGAAGATGGCACAGAAATTACTATTGGGCAGGAGGAACCTGTTGAAAGTAGCGAGAATCCTTGATCACGGACTCTACCTTGAAGGAGGAGAGATTGGTGATATCCTTTTGCCAAAACGATACATACCAGAGGGAACAAAGGTAGGCGATGAACTTGATGTTTTCCTTTATCTCGACCAGGAAGAACGACTCATTGCCACCACTCAGCACCCATTAATTCAGGTAGGTGAGTTTGCTTTCCTTGAATGTACATGGACAAATGAATACGGAGCATACCTCAACTGGGGATTGATGAAGGACCTCTTCTGTCCTTTCCGTGAGCAGAAGGTACGAATGCAGCGAGGACAGCGCTATCAGGTTTACTGCTACATCGACGACCTCACATACCGCATCGTATGCTCAAGCAAGATAGACAAGTTCATGAAGGGACGCGAGAACGTAGAGAACTTTGCAGACACTCTTTTGAAATACATAGAGAATCAACCTGATAAATACTGTCGTTTTCACGATAAGTCGCCTGCAGAAGAAATATATGCAGAATTTGGAGTCAGCAAGAAAATCTTCAAACAGGCTGTTGGAGAACTGTACAAGAAGCAGTTAATCATCATCGAAGAAGCAGGGCTTTCCCTTCGCAAATAATAAAAAACTGAGCAAGTCAATCGACTTGCTCAGTTTTTTTATCTTACCCATGATGCAGGGTTCAGCAATGAACTTTCCTTACGCAACTGGAAGTGCAGGACATAGTTCCCATCTTCGTTGGTGCCAATAGAACCAAGAGTGTCCTTTGTGCTTACACTCTGTCCAGCAGACACTCGGACTGATGAAAGTCCGGAATAAACGGAGAGATAAGAACCATGACGAACCATAACGATATATCTACCTGAGTACTGGAACACCTTACTTACCACGCCATTGAAAACAGCACGAGCCGAAGCACCTGGTTGTGTGCGTATGTCTATACCCTTATTATTCAGAACCACACCCTTCAAACCTGGAGGGCTGTAAATTCCGAATGGTCTTGCAATGTTATAGCCACCCGTTACAGGCATAGGAAGTCTGCCCTTATTATTTACAAATGTGTTCGAAAGCTTAACATCTGATTCGTTAGAAACCCAAGACACATCCTTCGATGCCTTGCGGTCTGCCTTATCACCAGACTTCTGTTCCTTTTCTGCGGCTTTTGTTCCCGACTCAGCAGCCTTCACCTCTGCGCGAGCACGCTCTTCTTCTGCACGGGCTCTGTTTTCTTCTTCCTTAGCGGCAGCCTTTTCTGCTTCGGTCTTTGCCGCACGACTTGCCGCCTCTGCAGCCTTTCGCTTCGCCTCAGCTTCTTCAAGGTTTCTGCGAGCGCGTTCCTGAGCAGACTTAGCATCCGACAACTTGCGGGCACGTTCCTGAGCGTTAGCCTTGCGTCGTGCTTCTTCTTCACGAGCACGTTGTTCTCGAGCCAGCTGAGCGCGACGAGCAGCCTCGACCTCCTCTTGGATAGCTCGTTCAATGGCAGCATCAAGACTCGCCTCTTTCTTCTGGAGTATCTTTATCTGCTGATTAACATTCAGGAGGTTCTTGTTAAGGAAGTTAACCTTAATCTGGCACGAGTACTTCAACTGTTCCATCATCTTCTTCTGGTTCAGCATCTTCTGGCGATTAGCCTCCATTCGTATCTTTGCCTCTTCCATCTCCGCCTTCTTCTTCTCGATTATCTTCTGTTGTTCGCGGATAATCTCTGCCTGAGCTCTCTGGAACGTGTTGTATTCACGAAGATAACGGAAACGGCGAGTGAGCTGAGAGAAGTTGCTTGCTGAAAAGACAAACATCATCTTGTTTTGTAGCGAACGGTTGCGGCGCATGTGTACAAGTCCCTTTGCGTAGTGCTGCTTTCGCATTTCGAGATTAGCTTGAAGAGTGTCCAGTTCCTCTTGAAGACGAGTGATGCGACTGCGAAGTGTGTCTATCTCTCGATTCAAACTGTCAATAGACATACGCTGATGTCCAATTCTGTTGTCGAGAATCATCACACTATCAAGATTATTACGAATATTCTTGTTG
>CALBJW010000030.1 GCA_937893145.1 uncultured Prevotellaceae bacterium
AAACCACGCTCGTTCTGTGTTCCATTTGAACTGTAAGCTACACGCTCGTTACGGTTGAAGCGTGGACGCTGTGGACGATCGCCGCGACTGTAATTTGATTGGCGACCACCATAATTGTTTTCACGGTTGAATGATGGACGATAGCCATCACGGTTACCGCTGTTTTCAGATGAACCTTCTGATGCAGGCGCATTGCCCTGCCATTCGTCAATTTCAGACATAATCTTAAATCTAAATAATTAAAAATCCTAAATAATAAGTTTGTAAATATATAATGCTTTTTAGCAATGTGATTTACATATTGTTTTTTCTTCTGCAAGACCACACCTTGCATTGCCAGGATAAGCAGCCCTGTTGCTATGCCGACAATCTTCTCATCAGCAGCAACATCAAGCAGCGGCTACACTCCTGTGTAAGTATGAGGAGTTATTGCACGAAGCTCTGCCTTCACGCTCTCTGGCACATCAAGTCCATCGATGAATGTGCTGATGCTCTCTGCTGTGATAGCTGCGTTTGTGCGTGTGAGAGCCTTGAGAGCCTCGTATGGATGTGGGTAAGCCTCACGACGGAGAATAGTCTGGATACCCTCAGCACATACAGCCCAGCAGTTGTCGAGATCGCGGTTTATGGCAGCTTCGTTGAGAAGAAGCTTGCGGAGTCCCTTGAGTGTTGACTGGATAGAAATCACCATGTGTCCCATTGGCACGCCTACGTTTCTGAGCACAGTAGAGTCTGTGAGGTCACGCTGCAGGCGGCTTACAGGAAGTTTCTGGCTGAGGAATGCGAGGATGGCATTTGCCATGCCGAGGTTACCCTCTGAATTCTCGAAGTCGATTGGGTTCACCTTGTGTGGCATTGCAGAAGAACCTACTTCACCTGCCTTAATCTTCTGCTTGAAGTATTCCATAGATACATACATCCAGAAGTCGCGGTCGAGGTCGATGATGATAGTGTTGATGCGCTTCATGGCATCGAAGATAGCACCGAGATTGTCGTAGTTGCTAATCTGTGTTGTCCACTGTTCACGCTCAAGACCAAGCTTCTCGCTTACGAACTTATTTCCGAATGCCTTCCAGTCGTATTCTGGATAAGCTACATGATGAGCGTTGTAGTTACCTGTAGCACCACCGAACTTAGCAGTAACCTTGCAAGCCTTGAGCTGATTGAGCTGTTCTGTGAGACGGTAAACATATACCATCACCTCCTTGCCAAGACGAGTTGGGCTGGCTGGCTGACCATGTGTCTTTGCGAGCATAGACACATTCTGCCATTCATCAGCATACTCTTGAAGCTGCTGGATGAGTTCTTCGACCTGTGGATAGAACACTTCGTTGAGTGCGTCCTTGATTGAGAGAGGAACTGATGTGTTGTTGATGTCCTGTGATGTAAGACCGAAGTGGATGAATTCCTTGTACTCGTCGAAATTGCCAATCTTGTCGAGTTCTTCCTTGATGAAATACTCTACAGCCTTCACATCGTGGTTTGTAACCTTTTCAATATCCTTCACACGCTGTGCATTCTCTTCGCTGAAGTTGCGATAGATGTCACGAAGACGCTCGAACAAAGAATGGTCGAACGATGCGAGCTGTGGAAGTGGGAGTTCACATAGTGTGATGAAATACTCTATTTCTACTCTGACACGATACTTGATGAGTGCATACTCAGAAAAATAGTTTGCGAGACTCTTTGTCTTGCCATGATAACGACCATCGATAGGAGATACGGCCGTAAGTGCATTAAGTTCCATAATTTTCTTAAAATGGTTCAGCATTTGTAATCCTGATTTTCTCTCAATACATGCCGACTTCTCGTCAGCTCTTTATCGGTATTAATCGGTTCTCTATTACTATGCCTGTATGAATTAAACTTTTATTTTTCTATTCTGGTTATATCGAAACTGCTGGATATTGCTCCAAAAACTGTGCAAAGATAGGTATTTTTAATAATGTACGCGCAGAAAGGCAGTAAAAAAATGCCTTTTTTATTAAAATTTATCACTTTTCCTTAGTGACATGTAGTAATCTGCAAGTTGTATATATCTCTATTACTGCAAACATCACGAAAAAGATTATCCATGATGAAGGAAAGACATACATGTTGTAGCCCACATAAGTGGTATGGGTGACAAACATAAACACAGCACTAATCAGGAGGAGAACGACAGCCCACTTGCGCTGTCTGTACAGCCTTTTCAGCACGAGGGTGTCAGCATTCTGTACTTGTGCGAAACGACCAACAGCCATGAGAATTGCTCCCACAGCAAAGGCAATAGGGATTATGCTCAAACGAGTAATCCACATTGCTGCAGCGAGAACTACGACTGTCTCGCCCACCATCTCTAAATTTGCAAAAGCCTTATTATTCATTCTTCAAAAACAAAAACATCCTCATCCTCTGTCTTCATGAGGTAACGATGGCGTGCCACATCTGCAATAGCACCCTGGTCGTGCTTCAAATGGTTCAACACCTCCTTGTCAGCCTTAAACTGACGTTCGTACTCATCTATCTCACTCTTAAGTCGTGATATCTCCTGTTTCTGGGAGATACGATTTAACCAACTGTTCTCACCAACGAATCCGATGGCGATAACAAATATACCAATGGCAACGAGCCACTTGAGCTTAAAGAGATAATGCTTAATACTGTGTTTCATTTCTATTCCTGCATATTTGTGTGCAAAGGTAAGAGAAAAAGTTTAGAATGCGTAACTTTACGATTACTTTTTTCAAAAAAAAATGAAAAATCGCCCCTCGACTTGTCATCGAAGGGCGAAGGAAGTATCATGTTTCAAATACTATCGTCTAAATGTACTGATTAGAAGAGCTTGTTTGGATATGTGCCATCCTCAACGAGCTTAGCGATACGCTCAACAGTCTCTGGGCGGTCTTCTGAGTAAGTCACACCGAACCACTTTGAAGTAGTGTCGAGAACCTTGCAAGTAGCTGTGCCTTCGTTGATGAGCTTGTTCACCATGAGAGGGATGAAGAACTCAGACTTGAGATTAGCCATGTTTGCTGGGTCTGAGAGGAACTCCTTGAAGTATTCTTCTGAATATTCGAAGTAGTCAGGAGTGAAGCCCCACATATTCATAGAAACAGGTGCGTTCTCATCTACTGGAACCCATTCGCCATCGTCCTTGTTGTCCTTGCGGTAAGCAACTGTACCATCCTCCTGGCGAGCAATCTTAGTACACTCAACACAAGTAGTGAGACAGCCCTCATCGTTCTTTGAACAGATACCACGAGATACTGTACCGTTCTCAGAGAGTGTGTTTGCAACACGGAAACCAACCATAGCATACTGGCCCTTAGCACCTTCTGGAAGTTCAGAGAGGAACTTACCGATTACCTGGAATGCATCACGATTGTAGAAGTCATCACAGTTGATTACACAGAATGGCTCCTTGATGATGTCCTTACCCATGAGCACTGCGTGGTTTGTACCCCAAGGCTTCTGACGACCTTCTGGAACTGAGAAGCCTTCAGGAAGGCAATCGATGCTCTGGAAACAGAGTTCGCATGGAACAACGCCTTCATACTTTGAGAGAATCTGTGTGCGGAACTGCTCTTCGAAATCCTTGCGGATAACCCAAACAATCTTGCCGAAGCCAGCCTTAACAGCATCGTAGATTGAGTAGTCCATAATTGTTTCACCATTTGGTCCAAGACCATCAAGCTGCTTCAAACCACCGTAGCGGCTTCCCATACCTGCAGCGAGGAGGAAAAGTGTAGGTTTCATATAGTTTATATGTTTTATATAAGTTAATAATTGGATTCGGTTTTTTATAGTAGCGCACAAAGTTAGTAAATAAATACTATCTCAACAAATATTTTCTAAGAAAATAGTGTCTTTTAGTTCAAACCTTTCATTGAAAGTGCCATTCTGCCACGCTTCAAATCAACATCAAGCACTCTCACCTGAACATGCTGATGGAGTTCTACGACCTCTGTTGGGTCCTTCACGAACTTATCTGCAAGCTCAGAGATATGCACAAGTCCCTTTGTATGAACACCCACATCCACGAAACATCCGAAATTGGTGATGTTGGTGATGATGCCAGGCAATGTCATTCCAGGCTGCACATCCTCAAGTTCCTTCACATCCTTCGAGAAGGCAAACGCTTCGAGTTGCTGGCGAGGGTCGCGACCTGGTTTGTCAAGTTCCTGCATGATGTCCTGAAGTGTAGGAACACCAACCTTATCTGTAACGTACTTGTTGATGTCAATCTTTTCTCGAAGAGTCTTGTCGGCAAGCAAATCAGCCACAGTACACTTCAAGTCCTTTGCCATCTTCTCCACGATAGGATAACTCTCTGGGTGAACAGCGGAGTTGTCGAGTGGTTGCTTACCACCGCTTACTCGCAAGAAACCTGCAGCCTGTTCAAAGGCTTTTGGTCCGAGCTTTGGCACCTTGAGAAGTTCCTTACGGCTCTTGAAAGCACCATTCTCAGCACGATAAGTCACGATGTTCTGCGCAATGGAAGGTCCAAGTCCAGAAACGTATGTGAGAAGGTGCTTTGAGGCTGTGTTGAGATTCACTCCAACCTTGTTCACACACATCTCAACAGTCTGGTCGAGCGAGTGCTTCAATGCCTTCTGGTCCACATCCTTCTGGTACTGGCCCACACCAATAGAATTAGGGTCTATCTTCACGAGTTCGGCAAGTGGGTCCATCAATCTGCGACCAATGCTCACAGCACCACGAACTGTCACATCATAATCAGGGAACTCTTCACGAGCCACCTTACTTGCAGAATAGATTGAAGCACCATCTTCACTCACCACGAAAATCTGAATGCTCTCGGGAAGTCCAAGACTCTTCACGAACTCTTCTGTCTCACGACTTGCTGTACCATTACCAATGGAAATGGCTTCTATCTTGTATTGTTTTGTGAGGGTCCAAATCTTGTCACCAGCTGCTCTGCGTTCACTCTTTGGAGGATGAGGATAGATGGCTTCGTTGTGAAGGAGATTTCCTTCTGCATCAAGACACACCACCTTACAACCAGTACGGAAACCAGGGTCGAGTGCCAACACTCGTTTCTGCCCTAATGGAGCAGACATGAGGAGCTGTTCGAGGTTCTTCACGAAGATGCGAATAGCCTCTTCATCTGCCTTCTCCTTACTCATATTTGCAAATTCAGTCTCGATACTTGGTTTGATGAGTCGCTTGAACGCATCTTCCACAGCATCCCACACGAGTTCGGCACACTTGCTTGAGTTGCGGAGGAACTGCTGGTCGAGTCTGTCAAGACAGCGTTCATCATCACCACTGATACTCACCTTGAGGAATCCTTCCGCCTCACCTCTTCTCATAGCAAGCAGACGGTGAGAGGCACAGCGTGCAAGCTTTTCGGAGAAATCAAAGTAATCGCGATATTTCTGTGCTGCATCGTCCCATGCCTGCTGTTCTTCTGGAGTCTTTGCCTTCGATTTAGTCTTGGTCGATGTGATGACTGCATCCTTCTTGAAGTTGAAGCGAACAATGTTACGAGCCTCCTCACTTTCGCTCACTTGTTCTGCGATAATATCCTGAGCACCAGCGATTGCTTCTTCGGCAGTCTTCACTCCCTTTTCCTCGCTGATAAACTCCTTCACCTTCTTGTCGATGTCTGCATTAGGGTTCTGAAGCATGAGGAAGGTAGCGAGAGGTTCGAGTCCCTTCTGTCGAGCCACCTCAGCACGAGTCTTGCGCTTTGGCTTATATGGAAGGTATATGTCTTCGAGTTCTGTTGAGTCCCAACTGTTCTCGATACGAGTCTTGAGTTCGGGAGTCAGTTTTCCCTGTTCCTCGATAGTCTTGAGGATTGTCTCTTTGCGCTTCTCAATCTCCTTGAGTTTGTCGAGAGCATCGTTGACACTTGCCACCTGTACCTCATCAAGAGTACCTGTCACCTCCTTACGGTAACGGGCAATGAAAGGGATGGTACAGCCTTCTTCAAGCAGTCCAACGGTATTTGCCACCTGGCGTTCACTGATGCCAGTTGACTTTGAAATGAGTTTTGGAAATATAGCGTTCATTACTTTTTATCTTCTTTATTCCATGTTCAAATACTCAGCAAGCATCTCAGCACACCTTTCGCCATCCACACCTGCACTAACAATACCACCTGCATATCCAGCACCTTCACCACAAGGGAAGAGTCCTTCTACCTGAGTGTGCATAAGGTTTTCTCTGTCTCTGACAATACGAACAGGAGCACTGGTGCGAGTCTCCACACCAATCATCACCGCTTCATTTGTAAGGAATCCGTGTGACATCTTACCGAAATTTTTAAATCCTTGTTGTAATCTACCCGAAATAAACTTAGGCATCCAGAAGTGCATTGGAGTGCTTATGAGTCCTGGAGTGTATGAGGTCTTTGGCAGATCGTACGAGCCTTTTCCATTCACGAAGTGTGCCATTCGCTGAGCTGGAGCGGTCTGCTGCATATTGCCCTGCATCCAAGCAAGCTTTTCGAGTCGTTCCTGAAACTCCATCATGGCAAGTGGACCACCCACACATTCTATTCCATCTACAGGAGGAACCTCCATGAGCGAACGATCGTTCAGGTCTTCTGCATGGAGTTCTACGACCATTCCGCTATTGCTCCACGGACTGTTGCGCTGGGAATTGCTCATTCCGTTCACCACAACCTGCTGCGAACCACTTGCTGCTGGCACCACCGTTCCACCAGGACACATACAGAAGGAATAGACACCACGACCATCCACCTGAGTCACGAAGTTATATTCGGCAGCAGGCAGATACTTGCCCCTTCCCTCTCTGTTGTGGTACTGTATCTGGTCGATGAGTTCACTTGGATGCTCAAGTCTCACTCCCACAGCAATGTCCTTAGCCTCAATCTCTATACCTTGTTTATATAAATAGCGATACACATCACGAGCACTATGTCCTGTGGCAAGAATCACTGGACCGTAAAAAGTCTCCTCTCCACAGGTTATTCCTTCTACCTTATTATTTTTAATAAGGAGTCCATCCATCTTCGTCTCGAAATGCACCTCACCACCACAGTCGATAATGGTGTTGCGCATAGCCTCAATTATCTTTGGCAAACGGTCCGTACCGAGATGTGGATGAGCATCTGCGAGAATGGATGTGCTTGCACCATGCTGACAGAACACATTCAGTATCTTCTCCACATTACCACGCTTCTTGCTTCGTGTGTATAGTTTTCCATCCGAGAAAGCACCAGCACCACCTTCACCAAACGAGTAGTTGCTTTCGGCGTTCACCTTGTGTTCTCGAGAGATGAGAGCAATGTCCTTTCGGCGGTCATGCACATTCTTTCCGCGCTCCACCACAACAGGACGAATGCCAAGTTCGATGAGTCGAAGTGCGGCGAACAGTCCACCAGGACCAGCTCCCACAACTACAGCCTGTGGCTTACCCTCCACATTCTGATATTCAGTGTGTACATACTCATCATCCTGAGGCAATTCATTGATGTAACATCTCACCTTGAGATTGACAAAGATAGTGCGCTGGCGGGCATCTATGCTTCGCTTCAGCACTCGAACCGCTGTGAGCGACAACATATCCAGTCCCTTGTCTTGCGACAAGAACTTCTTTATGCTCTGCTCACTCGCTGCCTGCTCAGGAAGCACCCTTATTTGATATTCTTGAATCATTAGTAATTGTTGATATTTTGTGCAAAGGTAATGAATTAAAGTGAAGAGTGAAGAGTGAAGAGTGAAGAATTTGCTTCCGCACTGGCTTTTTTAATGAAAACAAGAATAAAAACACCCTACCGGCAGGAAATTCTTCACTCTTCACTCTTCACTCTTCACTAATTATTGCTATATTTGCACAAAATACCAAAAAGAATATGGAAAATTACATAGTTTCTGCCCGTAAATATCGTCCTATGTCGTTCGACACTGTGGTTGGTCAGTCTTCACTCACCACCACTCTCAAGAATGCCATTCGCAACGGAAAACTGGCTCACGCTTACCTCTTCTGCGGTCCACGAGGTGTGGGAAAAACCACTTGCGCCCGCATCTTTGCAAAGACCATCAACTGTCTCAACCCACAAGCAAATGGTGAGGCATGTAATGAGTGTGAGTCTTGTAAGGCTTTCAACGAACAGCGTTCGTATAATATCAACGAACTTGATGCGGCATCAAACAACTCGGTTGATGACATTCGCCAACTCATAGAACAGGTTCGCATCCCACCTCAGATTGGTAAGTACAAGGTGTTCATCATCGATGAGGTCCACATGCTCTCTACAGCTGCGTTCAACGCATTCCTCAAGACTCTCGAGGAACCACCTCATCATGCCATCTTCATCCTTGCCACAACAGAGAAGCACAAGCTTCTCCCTACTATTCTCTCTCGTTGTCAGATATACGACTTCTCTCGTATGTCGGTTGAGGACACTGTGGCTCACCTCGCTGCAGTAGCAGCAAAGGAAGGCATCACTTGCGAACCTGCAGCCCTGAATGTCATTGCTCAGAAGGCTGATGGTGGTATGCGTGATGCACTCAGCATCTTCGACCAGGTGGCAAGTTTCTGTGGTGGAAACATCACATACCAACGCACCATCGAGAACCTCAACGTACTCGACTACGACTATTACTTCAAGATTACCGACTACTGTCTTGAAGGCAAGATAACAGAAGTGATGCTCACCCTTAATGAGATTCTCACTAAGGGATTTGATGGACAGCACTTCATCACTGGTCTCGCTTCACATTTCCGCAATCTTCTCGTGAGCCGTGATGCACAGACCGTTGCTCTCATCGATGCAAGCGATGAAGTTCGCCAGCGCTATCAGCAGCAGGCACAGAAGTGTCAGCCTCGTTTCATCATGGGTGCCATGAAGCTCTGCAACAACTGCGACCTCAGTTATAAGGCATCGCAGAACAAGCGACTTCTCGTTGAACTCACCCTCATCGAGACAGCCCAACTGGCACAGGGCGAAGAGATTCCTGGCTCGGGGCGTAAGCCCAAGAAAGTTTTAGCCCCTCTTTTTGCAGCAATCAAGCAGGTTGCTGCAAATGGTCGTGCGCCTCAGGCAACAACGGCCGCTCCAACTGCTTCGCCTTCACAATCAGCATCTGCTGCAAGACCAACCACTCCAAACGCGGCTCAACCTACAACACCTCAAGCACCTACAGGCAGACCATTTGCTCCTGTAAGCAACACCAATGCTCGCAGAACAGCATCGTCGTTCTCCATTAAAGCTGCCATGCAGCAACCACAGACTCAGGTGGTAAAGCAGGAGGTGGTGTCAAACGAGATTCCTACTGCCAAACCAGACGACAAGCCTGTCAATCCTCAAGAACTCATCATCGGTTGGAAGGAGTTCTCGCACAACCTTCCACACGAAGAGATAGCAACGAAGAATCGACTCGACAACATACAACCTCAACTCATTGATGCTACCACCTTCGAGGTTATTGCAGACAATCCTGCAATAGAGACGATGCTCAATCAGTATGTCATTCGCATCGACACCTACCTTCGCCAACGTCTTCAGAACTCAGCCATCCACATGACTGTCCGTCTTCGTGAGGTGACAGACAAGAAGAAGGTCTTCTCTCGTGCCGAGATTTTCAAGCAGATGCTTGAACAGAGCGAAGGACTCCGCAAGTTAAAGGAAGCCTTTAATCTTGAATTAGGATAATGTTTTAAGTGAAGAGTGAAGAGTGAAGAGTGAAGAATTTCCTACCGGACTGGTATGTCCTCTTGGTATAACAAGCGCAGCGTAAACTGCTCTTGTACCAAAGCGGTAGCAAATTCTTCACTCTTCACTTTTCACTCTTCACTTACTAACTTCCACTCTCTTAGTAGCTTCTTTCTCCACATTTCTCTTGTCCACCTGAGTGACAACCTTAGCAGCGAGTTGCATGTAGGCGATGCCTGCAGGTGATGCTGGGTCGAGAACACTTGGAGTACCGTTGTCACCATTCTCACAGATGCTCTTCACGAGTGGAATCTGTGCGAGGAGTGGCACATTAAGACTGTCTGCAAGGTCCTTCGCTCCATCCTTTCCGAAGATGTAGTATTTCTCATCTGGATGTTCTGCAGGAGTGAACCAAGCCATGTTCTCCACAATACCGAGGATAGGCACATTCACCTTATCATTCATATACATGTTCACACCCTTACGAGCATCGGCAAGAGCCACCTGCTGTGGTGTGCTGACAATCACCGCACCTGTTATTCCAAGTGTCTGGAGCAATGTGAGGTGAATGTCCGATGTGCCTGGAGGTGTGTCGAGAATGAAGTAGTCGAGGTCGCCCCACTTAGCATCCGAGATGAGTTGCTTCAACGCATTACAAGCCATACCACCTCTCCAGAGAGTTGCCTGGTCTGGATCTACGAAGAAACCTATTGAGAGCAACTTCACTCCATACTTCTCTATTGGCACGATGAGGTCACGACCATCTACCTGGTCTGCGTATGGACGCTCATCCTCCACCTGGAACATCTTTGGCATACTTGGACCAAAGATATCTGTGTCGAGCAGACCTACACGATAACCGAGCTTCGCGAGTCCTACTGCAAGGTTGGCAGTCACGGTGCTCTTACCTACACCACCCTTACCCGAACTTACTGCTATGATGTTCTTCACACCCGGAAGCAACTTGTCTGGTTCCGGAGGAAGGGCTGTAACCGACTTCTCCTTGACAGTCACCTCACAATCAGGATGCACATACATCTTGATTGCTGCTTCTGCTGCCTTCATCACCGACTTGCGGAATGGGTCTGTTGGCTTTGGGAAGATGATTGAGAAACTAACCTTGAAACCATCGATGCGAAGGTCGTCTTCGAGCATCTCTGCCTCGATGAGGTTCTTACCATTACCTGGATAACGCACTGTCTTCAGTGCATCAAAAATAAGTTGAGGATATATTGTCATGTAAAATTAAAAGTTAAAAGTTAAAAATTAAAATTTATAAGTGGTATCCCATTCCTATAGCAGTAACTACTCCCCTCCCTTTTAATGGGTTATCGTCGCAGACGCTTCCGAGCCCGTTGAGGAAGAGCGGCAGGGGGAGGGTCTTCACTTACCAGTCTTTCTTGTACTTACCACTTCATGATTATAACTTCTGTAGCCATCCACTGGGATTTCCACATTTGGTTCTTCGAGCATTCCCTCCTTAGGGAGTGCGAACTTGATGTACTTGATTGGAATGCCTCTGTCGAGCCACATCTGTTCGTAGTATGTGCGGATAGAGGTGAGAGCCTCGAGGTCGGCAGGTTCTATGCCCGACTTATCCTCCGTTCCATAGAGGTCCATAGTGGAAGACATGATGTTGAGTCCATTCTTCTCACACATATACCTTGTGTATGTAGCGAGGAAGTTGGAGTCGGTCTTCACATTGATGATACCACCATCCACCACAAACTTACGATACCTCTCCATGAAGTATGTCGATGTGAGTCGCTTGGTTGCCTTCTTCATCTGAGGGTCCGAGAAGGTGAGCCATATCTCTGCCACCTCATCCTCTGCAAACAAACCATGTATGCACTCGATATTTGTGCGCAGAAAACCTACATTCTTCATGCCTTCACGCATTGCCTCCTGAGCTCCGTGCCACATTCTGCTGCCCTTGATATCTACACCGATGAAGTTCATATTCGGAAAACGGCGAGCCAATCCTATGGTATATTCACCACGACCACAACCCAGTTCAAGCACGATAGGATTATCGTTCTTGAAGAAGTCTGAGTGCCATTTTCCTTTCAATTCAAATCCTTCGTTCTGCAACATATAGAATGGACATTGCACCACGAGAGGATTCTCTGCCATATCTGCGAATTTCGCTAATTTATCTTTTCCCATATTATAGTTCTGGAATATCAATCATTGTTTCTTTCTTACCCTTCAAGTGTTCCGAGAAGTAATCCACGAGTCGCCAGTAGAAGTACTCGTTCATATCTCCGAATCCATGTCGCTGCTGTGGGAGCATAAGCATGTCGAAACGCTTACCAGCACGGATGAGCGCATCAACCACACGGAGGGTATTGCCCGGATGCACATTGTTGTCTATATCACCATGAATG
>CALBJW010000031.1 GCA_937893145.1 uncultured Prevotellaceae bacterium
TGTATCACAGGAAGAGACTCGAACGGAGGGAATATTGGAGCTGCATATTGTGCTCCTGTATTCTCAACTGAATATACTCGTGGAATGTTTGTCTGGGCATTTGAACCCAAACATGCCAAAGAGAGGATGGCAAATAAAAGACGTTTCTTCATTGTTAGGAATGCTTATAAGGTTACTTTTCTTGTTTCTATCATCACTTTGCTTTCATCTGCAAGGGTAGTGGCAAAGAGGTAGATGTCACCACCTTCGTGCAGTTTGAGTCGCTTGCGCAGTTCGGCTACTGTGCTTGGGAAGTTGCGTACGGTGAGGTTAGCTTTCTTGATGCTTTTCAATGCCTTGTCCTTTAGTCCATACACGGACTTCACCTCGAATATTCGACCGGGAAAATCGGACAATAGTTGCAGGGAAGTGTATAGATGACTGCTTGGGTGCAGTTTGTCAAGTCCGTATGCCTCAGCCAAAGACTTGAAACATCCAGCCTTCATGATGCTTGTGTTGGGTTCGTAGATGTAGGTCTTTATATCGGAAGAGTAGTGACATTCGGCTTTGCGTTCCTCCTCCTGAGCAATCGCAAATGCTTGCTTCTCTCCGTTGCTGCGGAGATTAACACAAACGATGCGGTAGTCATCGGCAGGTTCATTTGAGGAAAGGACGGCTAACACCTCCTTACATTCATTGTCAACACTCACGATATGAATCTCCTTCACACACTTCAACTCCTTGTTTATGTCCGCAATATTGAGCATAGGCGAGAGTTTAATCATCACCTTGTCTGCCTTCGCGAGTAGTTCGTCTTGCAGAGCAGATACATCAGGAGTGCAGTCACTTATCTGTACTGTCTTGCCTCCGTGTTCATCTCTGCGAGCAGGGTCGAGGAAGATGAGTGATTGGTGTGGAAGGCTTTGCAGAACATCGGCTGCATCAGCATTGTGAACATCGAGGTTCTTGATGCCGAGAAGTGGAAGGTTATTGCGAGCAATGTCACACAAATCTTCATTTCTTTCCACATAGTTCACGTGTTCAAATTTGCGTCCAATCATGGTGGCATCAACTCCGAAACCCGATGTGAGGTCGGTGAAGTTGGAACCAGCCTCTACGATGCTTCCTTTGTATTCAGCAGTCAGTTGGCTTGAACATTGTTCCATGCTCAGGTGCACAGGGTAGATGATACCTTCGGTGGCAGCCCAAAGAGGCAGTTTCTTCTTTGCAGTCTGCCATGCGGTTATCTGTCCCACTGCGTATGGTATGTCAATATCGGGGTAGCGGCTCTGGCGAAGTGCCAAGTCGCGTGGGTCGTCCGCCCTATGCTCTATGATGAATTGTGATAGACTTTGCATATTGCAAAATTACATATTTTTATCCTTAATTAAGGACGGCAAAACTAAAAAAGTATAAAAAAGACTATTATTTCACCTTTTGTAATACCTACTGCCCGTTTTTTTTGTACTTTTGCATTAAAATAAAATGAGTATGACATTTACAGAAATAGCTATTCCTATATTCAATAAAGTGATTGAGGATTATCACCTCAAGAATGATGTTGACCAGGTGATTAACAATCCTTATGAGGCTGGAAGCATTGAACATTATCTTTACATCAAGAACTGGATTGATACTGTTCAGTGGCATCTTGAGGACATCATCCGTGATCCTCAGATTAATCCTATGGATGCTCTTCAGCTGAAGCGTCGCATAGACAAGAGTAATCAGGACCGTACAGACCTTGTGGAAATGATTGACTCTTACTTCCATACTAAGTACAGCGAAATCACTCCTAATGCAGATGCTACTATCAACACAGAGAGTCCTGCATGGGCGATTGACCGTCTTAGTATCCTTGCTCTGAAGATTTATCACATGCAGGAACAGGTGGAAAGAACGGATGCAAGTGCTGAACACATCGCACTCTGTCGAGGCAAACTTGCTGTGCTTTTTGAGCAGCAGAAGGATCTCTCAACTGCAATCGACCAACTCATTGCTGACATTGAGGCTGGCAAGAAGTACATGAAGGTGTATAAGCAGATGAAGATGTACAATGATCCAAGCACCAATCCAATACTCTACGGAAAGAAATGATAATAGGTTTTGATGCCAAGCGACTGTTCAACAACTTCACGGGTTTGGGCAATCATAGTCGAACAACGATAGACATTCTCACGGAATATTTCCCCGAGAATGCCTTTCGTTTATATACACCTAAGATAAGGAGAAACGATGTGACTGTGCCTTATCTCAGCAAGGAACACTGTACAACGGTGTTGCCTGAGGGCATGGTGAAGGGTGGACTGTGGCGCACTTTCCGTTTGGCAGATGATGCTAAACGAGATGGTGTGCAGTTGTTTCATGGGTTAAGTAATGAGTTGCCTGTAGGCATCAGAAAGAGTGGCATTCCTTCAGTGGTGACAATCCACGATGTGGCATTCCGCACTTTTACGGACATGTATCATTGGCAGGACCGAAAGATATATGACATGAAGTGGAGATATGCGGTGAAGAATGCCGACCGCATCATTGCTATCAGCGAATGTACAAAGCGTGACATCATCAGGTTTTATGGAGTGGATGAGAAGAAGATAGATGTTGTGTATCAGCCTGTCAATCCTCGCTACTATGTTCCGATGGATGAGGCGGAGGCAAGTGCAAGACTTGAAGCGGTGAACTTCCTTCCTTCTTCGGAATACATGCTTTATGTTGGTTCTATCAATTCGAGAAAGAATCTGCTTGGAATAGTGAAGGCAATGGAACTATTGCCTCGCGACCTACAGTTACCACTCGTTGTGGTAGGCGGAGGACGTGAATATAAGAATGAAGTGCTGAAATACATCAAAGAGCACCACATGGAACATCTATTCGTGTTCCCTTCCGAAATCATTGATGGTGGAATACTTCAGGCACTTTATACCAAGGCTTCACTATTCGTGTATCCAAGCTTCTATGAAGGTTTTGGACTTCCTGTTGTTGAGGCTCTCTTGTCGGGTTGTCCTGTTGTTACGAGTGATGTGTCTTCTCTTCCAGAGGCGGGAGGTCCGTATTCGTTCAAGGCAAATCCAAACAGTGAAGTAAGTATAGCCGAAAAGATGAAGCAAGTGCTTATGGATGATACGCTTGCAGCAGAGGTAAGTGTAAAGGGCAGACAATGGGCTATGGATACATTCCACCCAAGCGTGTTGGCTGGCAAATTGATGGAGACTTACGAGAAGGCATGTAAATGATGCTGAAAGATTTCTGCTCGTAAGTTGTGTGGGATGTTACTATTTTCCCCTCAATCTACACATTATATAAGTAAAGAATAATCGTGGAAGCAGACGAATCTTGTCATACACATTATCTACTTCCCATACGATACTCATATTGTCGTAAAGTCCGCGTGAACGCTGGGTATTGGAAACTCCATTAGTGTCGAAGTTTGCCACTACGACATCTGTCTGCTTGAATGTCTTCTTTGCTAAGAATAGTTGTTTTGCTTGTTTGAAATCAGCAGACATTCTGTGTTTAATGTCAAACGGAAAAGCACGAAGGAGGGCAGTACGCACGAACACGCTTTGATGACAATAAAACATCTTGTGGCAGTTGCGTGGAGAGAGAGAACGCTTTATGTTTCCATCTTTTATAATGTCACCATAAATGACATCAGCATCCATACCTTTGCTTATAAGTTGTGTGATTACTGTAGGCGAAGCAAATGTGTCACCCGCATTCATGAATATACAGTAATCTCCTGTTGCTTTCTTCACACCTTTATTCATAGCGTCGTAAATGCCTTTGTCGGGTTCACTTTGCCATGAGAGTTTTCCCTCCTTAGCGTATGGTTCTGCTATCTGCTGTGAGGAATCAGTCGAAGCTCCATCAATAATGATGTATTCTATGTTGCGATAGTCTTGTGCAAGCACACTTTCAATAGTCATCTTTAATGCTTGTGCTGCATTAAAAGTGACTGTGATTACTGATATGCGTATTTCGTTTGTCATAAGAAGCGGTTTATATATTTATCTTCTTCCATTCCTCAAATCCCTTGCGGTCTCTCTTCCATCGGTTGTGGGTCCAGAGCCAATATTCAGGAGCACGTTGGATGCTTTTTTCGAAGAGACGGAAGTATTGTTCTGTAACTTCCCAATCAGGCTTGCCTTTTGAACTTTCGCAGATAGGAATAACATCGATGTTGTAGTATCCTCTGCGAGGACAACTGACATCAAAATATACGCATGATAAATCAAACTTCTTTGCAATCTGTTCTGTTCCCGTGATGACTATTGTGCCTTCATGGTTGAGGAAGCGTGTCCAGTAGTGAGTAGCTGGGTACAATGGCACCTGGTCTGAGATGAAACCAATAATCATCTTTGTGCCTTCGCGCTTTGTCTCTATGATTTTGCGAAGAATAATCTGCATGGAGATGCTGTGGGTGTCCATTGCAGAACGAATCTTAAGCATGAGTGCGTTGAACACAGGACTTTCAAGTATGTGGTACACTTGTCCTACGAATACGTTCTCATCGAACTGAAGTCCAAGACTTGTAACCCATTCCCAGTTGCAGTAATGTCCAAGATAAGCGGCAATGTTGTGTCCATCTTCAAAACATTTGTTGAGGTATTCGATATTGTTGAATTTTACTCTCTTGCTCATCTCGTTCATCGACATGGATGTGAGTTTGATGGTTTCCAAGATATAGTCGCAAAAGAAATGGTAGAACTTGTGTTCTATTACGAGAAGTTCTGCTTCAGTCTTCTCGGGAAATGAGTCTCGCAGGTTCTTTCTGACAAGTGGTTTTCTGTATCGAGCAATGTGATACACAAGGAAATACAGTCCGTCGGAAAGAACGTAAAGCACGCTTAACGGTAGTAATGAAATCACATACAGCAGTCCCCATACCATATAATATAAGGACTTCTGCCACAAATTCAGTCCTGTGGTGAAATCTGTATTCTTAACTCTTGCCATATATTGTTTATAATGTTTTGGTAAATGTTAATCTGTCCTCAAGCATTCTTTCCATGTACGACTGGATGATTGCTTTCAGTTCGCGTTCCATCTTGTCTTGACATGCTACGCCTCTGTTCAGGAGGTTCTTCTCCAGCATCCAGTCGTTCTTGATGTTGTAGAGGGCTTTCGTTTCGTGTCCATCAAACTGGAGTAGGTAGTCGCCTTTCACATACTGATAGATGCCGTTGTTGTAGTTTACAGCCCATGTGTCTTGGTCTTTTGTATGGAACAAATCTTGTCCAAAGGCAACATAAGGAGAGGAAACGCCTAAGTAGTTGAGTATGGTAGGCATGATGTCAATCTGTTGAGCAATACAATGTCTTCGTTCTGCCTTTATCTCGCCCGAAGGGTCGAAGATGAGTATTGGCGCACCGAATGTTCCGAGTGCAGTCTTGTATTCTTCATGGTCAGCAATGTTTGTGTGATCGCTGGTGAATACGAAGATGGTGTTCTTGTACCATGATTGTTTGCTTGCGTACTCGAAGAATTTGCGAAGTGACATGTCGGTATATCTTATGCACTTGTGGATGACATTGTTGCCTTCTTCTGGATAGACATCCTTGTACTTCTCAGGCACAACAAATGGATGATGACTGCTCGCTGTGAATACGGCTGTCATGAAAGGTTCCTTCATTTCCGACATTTTCATTCCGTAGAACTGCAGGAATGGTTCGTCCCATATCGCCCACATTCCGTCGAAGTCCTTATCTCCATCAAAACGCTTGTCTTCATTGTATTCGTCTCTTCCGAAGTAATCCTTAAATCCTGTTGCTCTTGCGAAGGCTTGAAAACCCATGCTTCCGTTCTCTGCTCCGTGGAAGAATGCAGTGTAGTAGCCGGCTTTGCTGAGTTCTCCTGCGATGCCACTCACCTCGTTCATGGATGCAGAAGTAAGGAAGAATGGTTCGACGAACATAGGAATACTGCTCAATATGCTTGGCATTCCATCAATACTCTTTCTGCCGTTGCAGAATGTGTAATCAAAGCTCAATGATTGTGAATAGAGAGAATCGATGAATGGTGCATAGCCCTTGTATTTGCCCCCTTCAAGAGTCTCGTTGTATTTGCCGATATATTCTCTTCCAAAACTTTCCACAATCAGCACCACTACGTTCTTTTTCCTTACCACAGCACTATCTGCTGGGGTGTGGAGAGGAGAGTAAATGCTCTGCAGTTCAGCATCACTAAAGTATCTTGGATTCTCAAATGTCTTCTTTCCTATGGTACGAATCATAGAGAACGGCGTGTTCAGTATCACTGCCGCTTCTGCTGGTCGTTGCACATATTGGTTTGCATTGCTGATGGTGATAGGGCGAACAGCGTGAGTCATTCCCCCTCTCATTCCAGCAATGCAGAGAGGAACGAAAAGAAGAAGGCAGATGATGTGAGCCGCATAATAGGAGACATGGTCCTTTGCTCCGCGTAGTTTACTGTTGTACTTCGGTTCTTTATATAGGAAGAAGAGAGAACAAATCAATGCTATTCCAAACAGAACGATGAATATGTGGCTTGTGATTTCCTTCCAGAATATGCCGCCTAAATTGTCTTCGTTGCTAAATTCGCTAAAGATGGTTGCTGTGGTTCTTCTGCCTGTGAACTTGAAATACAGTGAGTCTGCGATGTTTGCAATTATTGCGATTGCATTAACAATGATGAATGTCCATTTAGCCACCTTTCTCAATGTCTTCCTTTCCTTGAAGTGCAAAGGACTGAGCATCATCAAGGCATAAAGGGAATTGGTGTATAGAATGGCAGAAGTGTCGAACAGAAGACTTCCTTTAATGAGGTCCATCAAGGAGTTGCTCAACAGTCCCTCTGCAAAGGTGCTCCAGTTTGCCAGTACATACTCCACTCTGCATGCCCCGTATATAATATATATAAGGAGTATGTTTCGCAGGAAAGCCAAAGGACTCGCAAGGATATTCGTGTTAGAACGTGAAGTATGTCTTTTCATTTGTCGTTATTTTAGAATTTCTTCAATAGGAAACGAGGGTTAGCCTTGAGGAACACTCCGAAACTCATGTCGCACTTCATACCGGGATGCAACCACATGCAATAGATATCGGCTCTTGCTCCGAAGGTATATCTCTTTGCGAAGGTCCTGGAGTATTCGATTGCAGCATTCAGGATGTCTGGTCGTTTGTAAACGACGCTCTTATCACTTGTCTTCATGCAGCAGAAGTGTCCATCGCCCAACACAGGAACATAGTTCATATTCTTGAAGTAGTTCAGGTCGAGGTTGATACCATGCCTAAAGTTCATGAGTGTCCTTGCATACGCTCCCCAACCATTCTTGATGGAATAGAGCGAACCGCTCTGTTGCAGATAATATGTAGCTTCTGCCTCAGCAGTCACCTTTGTGAGCCACTGGGTGTGAATGGGTTGTTCCAGTCTTGCTCCTACAGCCGCGTTTATGAGAGTCTGCACTCCATGATGAGCAGAGTCGGTCTGTATCTCACCACCACGATGCTGTACAATCACTTGCATTGGTATGGTCCATCTGCCAAAACTCAACTCACTATTTCCTCCGTATATGAATGACTCCTGATGTGTGTCGCCCTTAAAGATGAACGACTGCCAGTTTATCCATGTGTCGAGATGCCAACGCTTCAGGTCCACAAGCACTTGCAAACCCATCTCGGGGTCGTTTGTCATGTTCAACTCTCTGGAGTAGAGCGGTTCAATCAGTCGGTGATTTGCCCCTCCAAAGATGTCACCAAGCACGAAGTGGACCTTGCCCATCTGAATGTTTGCTCTGAAGAACGGCAGGATATGAGTTCCTTCTGTGTAGTCATCCCCCTTCCACATGCCTATGTCCTGATAGCCCATGTTTGGGTATTTAAGTTTGCCTGCATATATCAGAGAATGAAAACCAAGTTCAAGGTTCAGGTTGTTCAGCGGTTGAAAAGTCAGTTTTGGTTGCACCCACAGTCCTGGTAGAGTATAGCCCGTAATCAGTTCTCCACTATATTCATTGTCCTTGAAGAAAGACACATTGTCCAGTTCAACGGCAAAATCGCCAGTGCATAGACTGTCAATCTCATAACTCCTTTCAAAGAGTTGAGCATCAATCTGTGCATTGGCGACTAAGAATATAAAAAGGAATAAAACTGATAGTGGTGTCCTCATGGGTGGTTCTTACTTTATCTTATCCTCCACCTTTTGAACAATTCTATCAGGAAGAATGTCGTTCAAACATTTAGTGTCACCAAGTTTGCAAGGTTGATTGCCGTATATTGAACATGGTCTGCAAGGCAAATCCATCTCAACGATTCCGTCTGTGCCCTGACCATAGCCTACGAATCCGGCTTTAGGATGGGTTGCACCCCATACGCTCACAACCGGAGTGCCAACAAGCGAAGCGATGTGCATGTTCGCAGAGTCCATGCTGATCATCACGTCGAGCTGACTCATGAGCAGCATCTCATTGGTGAGGCTGCCGAGTTGTCCGCACACACTCTTCACTCCCTCTCGTTCCCACGATTCCAACTCCTGTCTTTCGTTGCCAGCACCAAAGAGGAAAACCTTATATCCCTTGTCGCATAGCATGTTTGCTACCATGTGCATCTTGTCGAGAGGATAGACCTTCTGAGGATGAGCTGCAAAAGGAGCGATACCAATCCACTTTTCGCCTTCACCCTTCTTGCCGACAACATCGCGTACATCCTTGAAGTTCTCGGTGAGAGGATTGAATGCTTTCTTGAAATCCACCTCAACAGGGTAGCCCAACTCCTTGAATACATCGGCATATCTTTCCACCATAGGTTTCAGTGCCTCAGCAGTTTGTCCCTTTCCTATCAGTGCGTTCTTCTCTTTCTTTCCCTTGTCAACAACAGCCACCTTAGCACCAGCCATGCGGAAACATGTGCGCAGGTACTTTGTTCTCAGCACATCATGAAGGTCTGCTACGATGTCGTACTTCGTCTTCTTCAGTTCGTTGAAGAGTTTTGTGAGTCCTGTCACTCCCTCGTATGCATCAATGTCAAATCCCTTCACCTCCACATTGGCAGGAAGCCACTGGAACATAGCCACAAAGCGGTTGCGAGTCACAACAGTGATACGCAAATCCCTATGTTGACTTGCCAAACTGTGAATGACAGGTACGGTCATAGCTACATCGCCCATTGCAGAGAAGCGCAATATCAACATTCGTGTCAGGTACGACTCTTTCTTCTTAAAAGGGAACTTCATAATGTCTTCTTGTTGTTGATTACCAGAACTTATTGTTTTCTTCCGAATACTCGAAACCTACGGCTGCGAGTTTCTTCAGCAAATCTTCTTTATCCACATCCTCCCTCTGGCAGAGTTCGTCGAGCGAGGAATATTCGTCGCGCAGCAACATGTTCACTGCGCTGAACAGCATCATTGGGTCGTTAGGTAGATTCATATATTGTTCGATACCGATAGTTCTTAACAAAAAAAATCGCAGCATCCATCATGTAGGACACTGCGAAAAGTCTTGCTCTGTAAATACAGAATGCCACAGGCATTACTTACGGAGACCAAGAGCCTTGATGAGAGCACGGTAACGCTCGATGTCCTTTGCCTTGAGGTAAGAAAGGAGACGACGACGCTGACCTACGAGCTTCACGAGGGCACGGTTTGTGCTGTAGTCCTTGTGGTTAGCCTTTACATGCTCAGTGAGGTGCTGGATGCGGTAAGTGAGGAGAGCAACCTGGCTCTCGCATGAACCTGTGTCTGTTGCAGACTTTCCGTACTGTGCGAAAATTTCTGCCTTCTTTGCTGAATCGAGATACATTTTGATGTAAAAATTAAATGTTATTAATTATAAATTATGTTTGCAGGCGCGTCAGTATCTTTCAGCTGAATGGCTGACTCGCCTGAAATCGGGTGCAAAGATACAAAATAATTCATAATTCATAATTCATAATTCATAATTATTTTGCAATTAGCTCTGTTTTTTGAGCATTTTTTGTTCTTTTCCAAGAATAATGCGTACCTTTGCAAACAAATTTGAATTTAAGGGCAGAATTATAATTTGCAATTTATGATTTGCTGATGCCCCCCACGCGCAGCCAAATTATGAATTGTAAATTATGAATTATGAATTAAACTTTATGCAAGACATTAGAAACATTGCTATTATTGCACACGTTGACCACGGTAAGACTACTTTGGTCGATAAGATGTTGCTTGCTGGCAATCTCTTCCGCGAGAACCAGCAGACAGGAGATTTGATTTTGGATAACAATGAGCTCGAGCGTGAGCGCGGTATAACAATTCTCAGTAAGAATGTATCAATCAACTATAAGGGAACAAAGATAAATGTCATCGATACTCCGGGACACTCCGACTTCGGTGGTGAGGTAGAGCGTGTGCTCAACATGGCAGACGGTTGTATTCTCCTCGTTGATGCTTTCGAGGGTCCAATGCCTCAGACTCGTTTCGTGCTTCAGAAGGCACTTGAGATAGGTCTCAAGCCAGTAGTTGTTGTCAATAAGGTTGACAAACCAAACTGCCGTCCAGAAGAAGTATATGAAATGGTGTTCGACCTCATGTTCTCGCTCAATGCTACAGAGGACCAGCTCGACTTCCCAGTAGTATATGGTTCTGCAAAGAACGGTTGGATGGGTCCAGACTACAACACTCCAACCAACGACATCACATATCTTCTTGATGTCATCCTCGACACTATTCCAGCACCGGTGCAGCTTGAGGGTACACCACAGATGCTCATCACTTCGCTCGACTATTCTACATACACAGGTCGTATCGCAGTAGGTCGAGTACATCGTGGCACACTCCGTAGCGGTCAGAACATCACCATTGCACATCGCGATGGTTCACTTGAAAAGACAAAGATTAAGGAACTTCACACCTTCGAGGGCATGGGGCACCGTGCTGCAGAAGAGGTAAGTTCGGGCGATATATGTGCTGTCATCGGTCTCTCAAACTTCGAGATTGGTGATACCATTTGTGACTTCGAGACTCCAGAAGCACTTCCTACTATCAACATCGACGAACCAACCATGTCGATGCTCTTCACCATCAACAACTCACCATTTTTCGGAAAGGAAGGTAAGTTCTGCACAAGCCGTCACATCAACGACCGCCTCCAGAAGGAACTTGAGAAGAACCTCGCCCTTCGTGTAGAACAGAAGGAGGACTCAACCGACCAGTGGATTGTATCAGGTCGTGGTGTGCTCCACCTCTCTGTACTTGTTGAGACTATGCGTCGTGAAGGCTACGAACTTCAGGTAGGTCAGCCACAGGTTATCTACAAGGAAATCAACGGCGTGAAGTGTGAACCAATCGAGGAACTCACAATCAATGTGCCAGAGGAGTTCTCATCAAAGATGATTGATATGGTCACTCGTCGTAAGGGTGATATGGTCAGCATGGAAGCACAGGGCGACCGTGTAAACATCGAATTTGAGATTCCTTCACGCGGTATCATCGGACTCCGTACCAATGTGCTTACAGCCAGTCAGGGCGAAGCGATCATGGCACACCGCTTCAAGTCGTACCAGCCATTCAAGGGCGAAATCACTCGTCGTTCAAATGGTTCGCTCGTAGCACTTGAGTCGGGTACAGCATTTGCCTACGCAATGGATAAGCTTCAGGACCGTGGTAAGTTCTTCATCTTCCCACAGGACCAGGTTTATGCAGGACAGGTAGTAGGTGAACATATCCACGAGATAGACCTTGTCATCAATGTAACAAAGTCAAAGCAGCTCACCAATGTTCGTGCTTCGGGTACAGACGAAAAGGCTCGCATCATTCCTCCAATCGTTCTCTCTCTTGAAGAGGCACTCGAATATATCCGAGAGGACGAGTATGTTGAGGTGACACCAAAGTCAATGCGTATCCGCAAGATTATTCTCGACCACTTGGAGCGTAAGCGTGCTAACCGCGATAGCGATTAGAATATAGGGAGCAACTAATCGTAGTTGCTCCTATTTTTTTTCTTTTTACCCCAAAGACTATTTCATATTAACCAATATCCCAATTACCTATTAACCTATATATTAACGATGAAAAGATTATGTGTCGCCCTTTTGCTCATGGTACTGGGCATGACAGCTGCAATGGCACAGCGCAAGACTGATGCGCTGGATCGCGGACTTGTAGCAGTAAAAGTGAATGCGGGAGTCTTCGTGAGTTGGAGAGTCCAGGCAGACGAATACTACAATGTGACTTACAACCTCTATCGTGGAGGAAGTCTGATAGCCCAAAACCTCACAGCATCCAATTACTCCGATGTGAGCGGTTCGGCTGGCAGCACCTACACTGTGGCTCCTGTTCGCAATGGAGTGGTGGGAGCGCAATGCGCTGCTGTAAGCACATGGACTCAGCAATACCTCGAAATCCCTGTAGCCAATATCGTGGCACGCAATGGCGAAGTAGTGTGGAGACAGAGTGACACATCTACAGCCAAGGCAAACTATACCATCAATGATATCTCTCTTGGTGATGTGGATGGCGATGGAAAGATAGACCTCATTGTGAAGCGCAAGAACCAGACCGATCAGGACCAGCTCTTCCCAACGGACAATTACCAGATGTTCTGCCAGATAGAGTGTTATGCTTCGAGCATCAATTATGGTCGTTTGTGGTGGATAGACTGTGGTCCGAACACAGTGTATGGAGCTGATGAGCAGTGGGATGCGGTAGCATTCGACTGGAACGAAGATGGTGCGTGCGAAGTGTTGTATCGAGGTGGTGCAAACACTATCATCCACCATTCGGATGGTTCTACAGAGAACGTCGGCAATATGAACGAGAATATCCGTGGCAGCATCGTTCACAGCGGCAACTATACCTTCCAGAATGCAGGAGAAGAATGGTTGATGTATATCGACGGTCGCACGGGCAGAACCTATGATGTGATAGAATATCCCCTTCCTCGTGGAAAGGCTTCCGACTGGGGTGACAATTACGGACACCGTGCAAGCAAGTATTTCATGGGAGCGCCTTACCTCGATGGTGCCAATCCTTACATCTTCCTCGGTCGAGGCATATATACCAAGACTGATGCTTGCACTTATCGTGTGAACAAAGCTACAAACAAACTCTATAAGGTGGGAGCCACATGGCACAGCTACACCAATTCGGGTTGGTACTCACAGGGCTACCACAACTTCTCCATTGCAGATGTGGATCTTGATGGCAGCGATGAGATAATCTATGGTTCGATGGTGCTCGACTTCCATACAGGCGATTTGAGTCTGCATGGAATGTCATCCACAGCACTCGGACATGGTGATGCCTCACATACCGGCGACCTCGACCCTTACCGCCGTGGACTTGAGACCTTCGCTTGTAATGAAGAGAAGGCTGGTAATAACTTCCGCAATGCAGCCACATGCGAAATCTATGCTCGAACCACTGCAGGTTCGGATGATGGTCGCGCTATGGCTGGAAACTTCACCAACGACTATCCTGGCGGTATAGGAGCATCCACATCTTCGGGCATCATACCACTCAGTTATGTGCAATCTAATCCTACTTCCCCTACTTATATTGATGGATTGAACAACGGTTGGAACGACCAGACTCCTAATCCTATCGCACTCAATTTCCGCCTCTACTGGGATGGTGACCTCTTGTCAGAAACCCTTAACGGTCCGGGCAGTAGTGAGGGTTATCTCTTCGTGGATAAACTCGGCAGACGAATCTATGACACGGGACACGGCAACTATCAGACTGCATGTATCAATGGCACCAAGAAGAACCCATGTGCTTTGGGTGATATCCTCGGCGACTGGCGCGAAGAGATTGTGATGCGTACATCCGACAATCGTTTCATCCGCATATACACCACCGTAGTCCCAACAGAATTCCGAATGCCATCGCTCTGGTATGACCATGTGTATCGCCAGGCAATGGTGTGGCAGACAGAAGGCTACAATCAGCCTCCGCATCCAAGTTTCTTCGTGGGCGAACTCGAAGGGCTGACTCAAGCACCTCCTGCTCTCACAACGGCAGGACGCGTGGTTGATACAAGCGGTTCGCTCAACTCAGCCATAGTGAACGGCAAGGATGTGCTTGTTGTGACAAATGGTGAGGGCGAACAGCGATATGTGAAGGTCGGCATGAATGCTCAGCCAGCAGTTCTCTTCCTCAACTCTCGTACCACTATCGAGGGAGGCGACCGCGTGCAATATACCGAGACCAAGCATACCTTCGACCGCATCTGGCTTCAGGACAATCCGCTTACAGGTGCTACCGTGCTTAGCAAGCAGGGAGCATCGGCTGCCCATCTCCCATACCTTACCCATACACATAAGGGCAAGACTGATGTGTGGGATGGAGCGCTCATCTGTGCAGGAAGTATCACAAACAGTCCTATCTGGGCTAATATTCACACCGAACTCTTCCTCGGCAATTCGCTCGATGCACCCGAAAGTCAGTATAAGTCTATCGAGATGGAATACGGTTCGGCTCTCTACATCAGCAGTCAGGCTAAATCTACACCTTTCACCAACGATAACGGATATGCTCACATGAAGGTGGGCGACCTCAACATCAAGGAGGGTGCGCGCATCGTGTTTGACATCAACGGAGCGAACAATTCTGCAGGCGATAAACTCGACATTACAGGTAAGGTGACAGTACGCAAGCGCACATGGAAGTACGGTCCTAAGTATGCTGCTCCAGTATTCGATATTCGTGCTAACGGCACCCTCGCAGCAGGCGACTACGAACTTGGCACATTCGGTACCCTCGCTGATGGTTCTCTCAGCAGCATTACAGTGGAGGTACCAAACGGAAAGGCAGGTTCTGTAGCCCAGATTTATGCAAAGAACGGAAAGTATTACCTCCACATCGGCGATACAAAGATACTCGACAATACAGCCGACCCATATGGTCTCGATGGCTCTACATATTATATATATAATGAGTTGCAGGATAAGTTCCTCAGTCGAAACGGTAATGAAGCTTATGTTGACAACTTCGGTATTCCATTCGTCTTCACAGCATCTTCTGCAAAATACACCCTGATGCAGGCAGACAACGGCTTGTACTACAACGGTATGTACTGGACCAATGCTACAGGTACAGCGGCAAATGCTACAGAATACAAGCTTACCGAAGTGGATGGAATGGAGAACACATACACCTTCCACAACGCTACCAATCCTGCTGATGATGGTGATATGTATATCAACCTCTCTACATTGTATAGGGTGGCAAACAACTCAAGCAAGACAAACTCTCCAGACCTCCGCAACACATACTGGAAGATAGTCACTCCAGAGGAGCGCGATGCCATCATCGCCCAGCGAGTGCAGGCTGCTGCACTCAAGACTGCAGAGAATGCTAAGATTGCAGTAGGTAGTTATGCAGACCTCAGTTCTATGTTTGTAGAGGAGGACTGCACATCAAAGATTGCCGACCGTACCTTTGGACTCTCAGCTGTGGATAATGTGTATGAGGTGTATCAAGGCACAGTGAATCTCTCCCAGACTGCATCTGGACTGAAGCGCGGACTTTACCGCATCACCCTTCCTGCACTCTATCGCGAGGGTACATACTCTAATTGTAACACTTATGCCGACTGCCACATGTCCGTTGCCTACATGGAAGTGGGTGGCAATCAGGTGCAGATAGCTGACTGGGCAAGTGACCATACAGGCACAAGCAATCCTAATACCCGTGCCGAAGCCAATGTGATGTTTACGGGTGGCAAATACCAGAACATCGCCTACGCTTATGTGGCAAACGATAATGGTAGTCTCACTATCAAGTTGGGATGCCCTATAAGTTTCAGTTACAGCTGGTTCGCCTTTGGTGCTATCAAACTCGAACGCCTTTCGAGCAAGTTGGTTGATGTCCGTGAGTACGACTTCGCACATTGGAGCGGTGACCTCTGCACTATCTCCAACAGTAGCGATGGCCACTATGAAGTGGTGGGTACAGCTTGGGAAATAGGCAACTCTCGCTACCAGAACATTAGCATGTGTACCGCACCATCCTCTATGGCAGGTGAGTTCGCCTTCCAGGAGGTTACTAATCAGTGGAACGGAAAGGGTACAATTCTCCGCGAGGGTTATGGTATGGGTATGATGAATGCCAACCGTTCGGCTGCTGTGCTCAATCTCAATGCGGGTGCCGTTGTCACCTTCTACATCAGTAATCCTGCAGCATATCCTATCAACTTCAAGGGGGGTGGTCAGGGCGATGGTACCTGGACAGTAGAGGAAATCAATGGTGGTTATCGTGTGACAATGCTTACCGATGGCAATCTCGGTTTCTGTATGTCAAAGGGCGGCTTCAACTATGCAGACTCCTACATCAGTAAGATTACGGTCGAGAATCCTCTCAAGGTGGGTGATGCTAACAATGATGGAACGGTCGATGTTCGCGATGTTGTTGCTCTTGTCAATATCCTCAAGGGTGCTGCAACTGTGGTGCCATACGGACTTCTCGATGTTAATGCTGATGGCAAGGTGAACGATGCCGATGTGCAATCGCTCGTAGAAAAAGTAGTAAAACCTTTTTGATGCAATATCAAACTGAGTAAGTTTGCAATACAAATATGGGTAATCAAATATGGTAAGACCAGTTTGATTACCCATTTGTTGTTTTTCATGTGGTACTACAAGTTATGTGTCTGTCTATTTGCGTTCTGATTGTTTTACCCATATTAGTTTGTTGGTATCGTATCCTCTTCGGCGTGCCTCGCTAACTATCTTGTTGCAGACGCTCTTGTCAAGATGAGGTGTGCGTGAGAGAATCCACAGATAATCGTTGCCATCGCCACCTACAAGCGAGTAGGAATAATCGGGTGCTAACATCATGACACGGTAGTCGGAGTAGAATGGACCGAAGAACGATACTCGCAGCACTCCTGGTGTGTCAGTAATTTTGCCCTTACCTTCAGATGTTTTCCATTTCCCATTCTTCAATCCCATGTTTGTAATCTTCAACTTGCCGTTCTCCTTCACAGCATAAGTGGCTGTACATTCCTCCATGCCGCGTTCAAATCTATGATCAAACCTTGCTATCTCATACCATTTGCCGAGATACTTATTGAGGTCTAAGGTCTGCACAGTCGAGTTGTCAACTGTTAACGACGAACAGCATGATAGGGCAGTCGTTGCAAAAGCTATCAGCAAGATGATGAGAAGCACTATGCCGTAAATGTGCCAGTTAGTCTTGCTTTCATGATAGAACGCAGATTTTGATGCCCCGCATCTTGGGCAAATCTCAGGAGCTTCATCTCCCTGATGTGTATAATTACACACCTTACAAATCCATTTTTCCATAACAAAACTGTTTTAATATTTAACCTTGTTTTGTGTCAGTCCTCCCCGACTTGACTGCCGCAAAGGTATGCATATTCCCCCACATCCCCCCTCTCTCTTCTATTCGATTTGCTTATAGTGTGTTAAGCAATGCGCGACAATACCCCCCCCATTGACAACTGCTTACTAACTTTTAGAATACTAAAAAACGTCGAAATTTTTTATTTTATCATACACTACATACATCTCTTGAATAACTGCAAAGCTGATTGATAAGCCATAGCATAACTCTCCACCTCTGTCAGTTGCGATTGAGGTGGAGTCTTGCACTATTTAGGAAATAGTCAGTAGTAGAAACGGTTCTCCTATCCCCCTATTTAGGGTAATGTGAAGTCCTAATCGTCAAGCACAAGATTATCTTCATTCATAAATTGTACTTACCTTTGAGTAAATGATAAAAATAAACATAAAAGATTATTTTATAGCAAAAACTTTTGTATAACATAACTTTTATGTTTATTTTTGCACGCAAAATATTGTAGTAATGGATTATGGTAAACAAAGATAACACAAGTGTTGTGCAATACCGAAAGGCGGTGGATGTGATTAAAGCAGCTATTCTAAAAAGCCAAGCGCGTGCTGCACAGGCAATAACTCACGAACAGTTGGCACTTTACTATGGCATCGGTCGCTATGTGTCGCAGAACTCGCGTAATGGATTTTGGGGTGCTGGAGCCATAGATAATATCAGCAAGATGTTACGTGAAGAACTTCCAGGATTAAAAGGATTCTCTTCGCGGAATATCCGTAATATGCGTATGTTTTACGAACAATGGAATTTGCTTGATAGAAATTTGGCAGACAAGACTGCCAAAATGGAAATGCTGATGCAGAAAGATAATTTGGCAGATGTGTCTGCCAAATTTGGAGAAGATGTAAAGCCGCTACAGCTTACAGGATACGAAGGAAAAACTCAAAGAGTTGCTGCCACCAGAAGAAGAACTCAAAAAACTTTTGCCGGATAGTGATGAAGATTATGAAGAGTAAAATGAATCCTATTATGGAGATGATTTGTTCCTATTCTTTGGATGATGTTTGTGAACACACTACTATGGTAGCCGAAGATACTGTTGGATACGGGAAAAAAGGATAGCATGCACAAATACCCAACATTCTACCAAAATGGTTGTAAGTGCTTGATGTATAGGGTGAAAGTGTTGGTAGAGTGTTGGTCAAACACTCTACCAACATTCGACCAACACTCTACCAGTATCCTATGATGGGATGTATGCCATAAATTTTTCCCATAACGAAGAGGTAGAGTGTTGGTAGAATGATGGTAGAATGTTTGGACAACATTCGACCTGTGTTTGTGCGTTAAGAATCAGTTAATTAATACAGAAATGGTAGAGTGTTGGATGTTTTTACGGAAAAAATAAAATTGCTAATCATATAAGGTGTTTTGATATAAAAACTACCGCAAGTTTGAGCTCAAACCTCTGCAAGTTTGGGGTAAAACATGCGGAGGTTTTGCCTTAAACTTGCAGTGATTTTGGGTTTCAATTGCAAACATGCTTTTGTGAGTCATAATATAACATATTAACGATGAAGTCATCTCGAAACATAGTTGATTGCTTTGAATTTCATTAGTAACTTCATTTTTTCGACAAAAAAGTTGCATGATTTGATAACTTTCGTTACTTTTGCACCATGATAAGAGAAATTACTGCATACGGTGGCCAATATCAAGTATTCATGGAATCTCTCTCAGAAGCTGAGAGGATGAAAATACTAAGGGCATTGCTTTTGTTTACTGATAACGAACGCATCCCTGCCCATTACATTAAATATATAGAGGATGGAATTTATGAGTTTCGCGTGACACATATAAACAATGAATTCAGAATTTTCTTTATATATGATGGTGACAAGTTGGTTATTCTGTTTAATGGATTCAGAAAGAAAACTCAAAAGACACCGCGACGTGAAATAGAAAAAGCAAAGAAACTAAAAGAAGCATATCTTAAAGAAAAGGAGGACAAGCAATGAATCTATATAATATAAGTGACGAATTAGACAGAACTTTTGGTGCTAAAGGTACCGAAAGTAGGATTGCTGCAGAAGAACAGGCATGGAAGGAATATGATGCACAGGTGCTTATTGATGCTCGCAAAGCGGCAGGACTAACACAATCGGCACTTGCAGAGAAACTGCAAACATCCAAAAGCTACATTTCAAAAGTTGAGAATGGCATTGTAACTCCTTCCATCTCGACATTCTTTCGTATGCTTAACGCAATGGGATTCTCTATTGAGCTTAAGCGTAGCGTTGCTGTGATATAAGGTGTTTTGAGATAAAAACTTCCGCAAGTTTGACCTCAAACCTCTGCAAGTTTGAGCTCATTCTTCCGTATGTTTAGGGCAAAACCTCCGCATGTTTTGGGTAAAACTTGCGGAGGTTTTTTGTGTTGCATTGAAATGATGTATGTAGTGTATGATAAAATAAAAAATTTCGACGTTTTTTATTCTTCGTTCCTTTGTCTCACGGCTTCGTACATGAGTATGGCGGCACTGATGCTGACATTGAGGGAGTCGAGACGGCCGAGCATAGGGATGCGGATGTGGGCATCGGCTGCCTTGCGCCATTGGGGGGTGAGACCTGTGGCTTCGGTCCCCATGATGATGGCTGTACCACGTTTCATGTCTATATTATAATAAAGGTGGGAGTCCTGAAGTTGGGCGGTGAGAATCTGGATGCCGTTAGTCTTGAGGAAGTCGATGCACTCCTCTGAACTGCACGCTACGCATGGCACGGAGAAGATGCCTCCGATGGAACTGCGGATGAGGTTGGGGTTGTAGAGGTCGGTAAGTGGGTCGCACACGATGACGGCATCCACTCCTGCGGCATCGGCACTGCGGAGGATGGCACCGAGATTGCCCGGTTTCTCCACACTCTCAAGCACTACGATGAGTGGGTTCGCCTTGAGATGGAGGTCGTGAAGCGTGAGATTGCGAGTTTTCACCTCTGCAATCACACCTTCCGTTCCGCCACGATAAGCCACCTTGTCATACACCTCTTTGCTCACTTCGAAAGTGCGGCAACCACGAATGATGTGTGTCTGTCCATCGACTCTCAGTTCGAATCCTTCCGGATGGCTCCCTCCCTCTGGGGTTAGGGGAGCGCAATAAAACACGGTATCCACCTCGTAGCCCGCTTCGAGACAGTGGAGGAGTTCGCGGCGACCTTCCACAATGAAGAGTCCTGCCTTGCGGCGCTCAGATGACTTCTGCTGCAGCTGAAGTAGCAGTTTCACCTTGGGGTTCTGTGCACTTGTTATTTGGTTGTCACTCATTTCTTTTTCTTCATTTGTTTTTGCAAAGATAGGTAAAATATTGTAGATGAAAGGTGAAAAACGCATTTTTCCCCATATTCGAAACACGATTTCGTATGTAATGTAGGGAAAAAGAGGTATATTTGCAGCAGATATTGGCACAATAGAATAATAACCATATAACCCAATGAAGATTATGCGAAAACTTTTTTCTACTCTTGTTGCTCTGCTGGTGTTTGTAGGCACATGCGCTGCACAGCAGGCAGAACCAGAAATGGAATTTGTTCTTGAACTAAAGGTGAAACTTGGACAGGCATTTGGTGTGGGACAGACCGCACACGGCAATCGTTTCGTTATTCCTATCACAGGAGGCACGTTCGAGGGACCAAACATAAAGGGTGAGGTGTTGCCAGGTGGTGCTGACTATCAGATGCAGACAGAGCGCCGCACCGACCTCGAAGCTATCTATTGCATCCGAACAGATGATGGTGTGAGCATTCATGTTCGCAACGTAGGACTCATTGCAGGCAATTACTTCTGGTGCTCTCCAAAGTTTGAAGCACCGCTCGACAGCAAGTATGCTTGGCTCAACGATGCCATATATGTGTGTCGCCCTGCTGGATTCATGAATGGAGGCATTGTACTAAGGGTATGGAAGGTTCGATAGAGAACATTGTTCGGGAAAGCAAGGACATCACGGAGTTTCAGCGCAGAGTATATCTCGAATTGCTCCGCGTGCCTCGTGGTGAAACCATCTCGTATGGCGAGTTGGCTCGGCGCATAGGTTGCAGAAGTGCCCAAGCTGTAGGGCAGGCATTGAAGCGAAATCCGTTCGCTCCCGATGTGCCATGTCATCGTGTTGTGGCTTCGGATGGCGGCATCGGTGGTTTTCATGGACAGAGAGAAGGGGAGATGATTGAGAAGAAAATGAGGTTGTTGGATGAAGAAAAACGGTAGTATTGCCCTTTGCTCTGCGCTTGCAAAACAAACTGTCCATTTGCAACGTCCATATAATAAAAGGAGCGAAAAGAGGAATGTTTATGCTCACTTTATGCGGTTTTGTGCAAAAATATGAATTTTTCTATCAATATTTTTGGTGAGTTTAAAGAATATTTTATACCTTTGCCCCCGATTTGACGCAGAAACGAGTCGAAAATCTCGGTTTTTACACTCTTTCTGCAACAATGAGAAAACGACTAAGAAAGCAAATAATTAATTAACAAACTAAAAATTAACATTATGTCTGAAATTGAATCAAGAGTAATTTCTATTATCGTAGATAAGCTCAACGTAGACGAGGCTGAAGTAAAGCCAGAAGCATCTTTCACTAACGACCTTGGTGCTGACTCTCTCGACACTGTAGAACTCATCATGGAGTTCGAGAAGGCTTTCGGTATCAACATCCCTGACGATCAGGCTGAGAAGATCGCTACTGTAGGTGACGCTATCGCTTACATCGAGGCTAACGCTAAGTAATAATTAGAACGAATTTAATAATTCATAATTCATAATTCATAATTCATAATTGGGTGGTGGAGGAACGCATGTGTCCGAAGCATTTACACTCAGGTTGTGGATTGAGAATTAGGAGTTATGAATTTTTTCAATTAAATAATATTATGGAATTAAAACGAGTTGTCGTAACAGGTCTTGGTGCTGTGACTCCACTTGGTCTCAATGTTGAAGAAACATGGGAAAACGTAAAGGCAGGTAAGAGTGGCGCAGGTCCTATTACACATTTCGACGCTTCTAAGTTCAAGACTCAGTTTGCCTGTGAGGTGAAGAACTTCAATGGTGCAGACTTCATCGACCGTAAGAAGTCGCGCCAGATGGATATCTACTGCCAGTATGCTTTCGTAGCAGCTCAGCAGGCTGTTCAGGATTCTGGTATTGCAGCTGAAGGCATCGACAAGAACGAGGTAGGTGTTGTAATGGGTGTTGGTATCGGTGGTATGCGCACATTTGAGGAAGAGGCAGGAAACTGGGCTCTTACTGGTGCAGAACTTGGTCCAAAGATTAACCCATTCTTCATCCCTAAGATGATTGCAGACATCGCTGCAGGTCACATCTCTATGGAATATGGTTTCCATGGTCCTAACTACGTGACTACATCAGCATGTGCTTCTTCTACAAACGCTATCGCTGATGCGTTCAACCTCATCCGCTTGGGTAAGGCTAACGCTATCGTGACAGGTGGTGCAGAGGCTGCTATCTTCCCAGTTGGTGTTGGTGGTTTCAACGCAATGAAGGCTCTTTCTACTCGCAACGACGAACCAGAGAAGGCAAGCCGTCCATTCAGCGCAAGCCGTGATGGCTTCGTTATGGGTGAAGGTTCTGTTATCCTCGTTCTCGAGGAACTTGAACATGCACTTGCTCGTGGAGCAAAGATCTACGGTGAGGTTGCAGGTTGCGGTATGTCAGCTGATGCTTACCACATCACAGCTACTCATCCAGAAGGTCTTGGCGCAAAGCTCGTTATGCAGCGCGCACTCAAGGATGCTGGCATGAATCCTGAGGATATTGACTACATCAATGTTCACGGTACTTCTACTCATGTTGGTGACCTCTCAGAGGTTAAGGCTATCAAGGATGTGTTTGGTGATGCTGCATTCAAGCTCAACATCTCTTCTACAAAGTCTATGACTGGTCACCTTCTCGGTGCTGCTGGTGCTATCGAGGCAATGATTTCTGTTCTCTCAGTTCAGAACGACATCGTTCCTCCAACAATCAACCACGACCCAGAGGATATGGATGAGGAGATTGACTATAATCTTAACTTCACATTCAATGAGGCTCAGAAGCGTGAGGTACGTGCTGCCATGAGCAACACATTCGGCTTCGGTGGTCACAATGCATGTGCAATCTTTAAGAAGTATAAGTAATCGTGGAGATTTTAGATAATATAAGGCTTCTTTTCCGCCGTGAAAAGAAGCCTTATTTGCAGTTAAAGGAGATACTTGGTTTCTTTCCTCGAAACATCCGCTTGTATCAGCTGGCACTGAAGCACAAATCGGTGGCGCACTTTGAAAGAGAGGAGCGCAGAGGAAGGGGCGAAAGAGTGGATAATGTTCCCTCGTTGAACAATGAACGACTTGAGTTTCTGGGTGATGCAGTGCTTGGAGCAGTCGTGGCAGATATCCTCTATCGTCATTACGGAAACAAGCAGGAGGGATTCCTCACCAACCTTCGCAGCAAGATTGTGTGCCGCAAGTCGCTCAATCAGTTGGCTGTAAAGATAGGACTCGACAAGCTCATTCAGTACACAGGTGCCGTGACTACTGGTCACAACAGTTTTATGAACGGCAATGCTTTCGAAGCTTTCTTTGGCGCAATATATCTGGACCGTGGTTATGCATATTGCTATAGATTTATGGAACAGCAAGTGTTCAAACGCTATATCAATGTGGAGGACCTGTCCCGCCAGGAAGAAAACTTCAAGAGTTCGCTCATAGAGTGGTGCCAGAGGTATCAGTACCATTACGAATTTGTGGAGCGTGAGGTAAGGGAAGGCAAAACGCCTAAGTTCCTTTCTAAAGTCACTATCGAAGGTGTTGTCTGTGGAAACGGACATGGCTACAGCAAGAAGGAAAGTGACCAGTCGGCAGCGAGGGACGCTCTTCTTTTAATCCGTAGAGACAAGAAGTTTGCAGCACAGCTGAAGGAAGTACACGACCAAGCCATCAAGGCAAAACAGGAGGCAAAGGAGGCTGCTCTGCTTGCTGAGCAAGAGGCTGAGAAACTGAATTCCGAGAGTTGTGAAGAGGAGTTAGATGTGCAGTCAGATTGTGCAACTGATGTCACAAAATGTAAAGAAGTGGCAGAAGTTGATAGTCCTAATTTGGGGTAATATAGTCCCTTTAGGCAGAATATGAGTCAGTGCATAATGCACCTTTAAAGAAAAATGTGTATTTTTGCACTGAAATTAAATTAAGTGAATGAATACTACACAATTTATTAATAAAATATATTTCAAGCAGCGCCAGAAGGCACAGGCACAGTATGCCAATTATGCGGAACAGTTGCAGATGAAAGTTCTACATCGCCTTATTGGTAGGGCGACTGATACTTTGTGGGGTTCAGAGCATGATTACGCATCGGTCGAGGATTATGAATCTTTTGTTCGTCATGTGGAGGTTAATACCTACGAGGAACTGAAGAGCTATATCCAGAAGGCTCGTGAAGGACAGACTGACATCCTGTGGCCTGGCAAGACTCGATGGTTCGCAAAGTCTTCGGGAACTACAAACGACAAGAGCAAGTTCATTCCAGTAACCTACGAAGGACTGAAGAAGTTGCACTATGCTGGTGCTCGTGACAGTGTGAGCAGTTATCTTGCATTCAATCCAAAGAGCAACATGTTCAAAGGAAAGAGTCTTGCACTTGGTGGCAGCCACGCACCAAATCTCAACACTCCAAACTCGCTTGTTGGTGACTTGAGTGCTATCATGATTGAGAATGTGCCTCGAGCAGTCAACCTGACTCGCATTCCAAACAAGAGCATCGCTCTTCTTTCCGACTTTGAGGAGAAGCGAGACAAGATAGCACGTATCGCAATGCAGCAGAATGTCACAAATATCAGTGGTGTTCCTTCTTGGATGCTTAGTGTGCTGAATAGGATTCTTGAGATTTCGGGCGAAAAGACACTCGACAATATCTGGCCTAATCTTGAAATGTTCTTCCACGGTGGAGTGGCATTCACTCCTTATCGTGAGCAGTACAAGAAGATTATCACTCTTGAGAATATGCACTACATGGAAACCTACAATGCAAGTGAAGGTTTCTTCGGAGTGCAGACAGACATGAGCGACCCTGCTCTCACGCTGATGATTGACTACCCTGTGTTCTATGAGTTCTGTCCGATGGACAATCTGGATGATGGCGGTTATCCTATTGATGAGAGCCGAATCGTTCCGCTTTGGGGCACGGAAGTTGGTAAAAATTATGCTGTCATCATCAGCACCAACTGCGGTCTTTGGCGTTATCTCATCGGCGATACTATTCGTTTCACTCAGAAGAACCCTTATAAGTTTATCATTACAGGTCGCACAAAGCACTTCATAAATGCATTCGGAGAGGAACTCATCGTTGACAATGCAGAGAAGGGCATTCAGCAGGCTTGCATCGCAACTGGTGCGCTTGTGAAGGACTATACCGCAGCTCCAATATTCATGGATGACAATGCTCAGTGTCGTCATCAGTGGGTTATCGAGTTTGCAAAGGAACCATCTTCCCTTTCTGAGTTTGCAACCATCCTCGACCGCTCGCTTCAGGCAATCAACTCCGACTATGAGGCAAAGCGATACAAGGATATCACACTGCAGAAACTGGAGATTATCAGCGCTCGTGAAGGTCTCTTTGAGGAATGGCTTAAAGCAAAGGGTAAACTTGGTGGTCAGCACAAGATTCCTCGTCTCAGCAACAATCGACAGTATATCGATGAACTGATAGAAATGAACGCTTAAAACAGTAGAAATCAGAATCTAATGATGAAGATTAACTCAATAATAAAAAGAAAGGTAGTAGGTAAGGATATGCTTTACTTACTGCCTCTCTTGTTTCTGTTCATATCCTCACTCTTCATCTTTGTTTCGTGTGCCAACATGGGTTCACCTGATGGTGGACCGTTTGATGAAGACCCTCCAGTTGTTGTGCGAACCACACCAAAGTTCGGTGAGACAAACACAACAGCAAAGAGAATCGTAATCGAGTTCAACGAACATGTGAAGATAGACAATGCCTCAGAAAAGGTGATTATCTCGCCTCCTCAGATTGAACAACCAGACATCGAGGCTGTTGGAAAGAAGATAACTATCAAGCTCGTTGACTCCATCAAGCCAAACACTACCTACACCATCGACTTCTCGGATGCTATCAAGGACAACAACGAGGGCAATGCACTTGGCGACTATGCTTTCACCTTCTCTACAGGAGGCGAAATAGACACGATGCAGGTGTCGGGATATGTGCTCGATGCTTCCAACCTCGAACCTATCAAGGATATTCTTGTAGGTGTTTATGAACTTGAGGATAGTGCTGCCGTGCTTCACGACAGCGTGTTCCGCACAAAACCATTCGAACGAGTTTCGCGTACTGATGCGGGTGGTCATTTTGTCATCAAGGGCTTGAAGAAGGCATATTACCGTGTGTTTGCCCTTAAGGACCAGAACCAGAACTTTGTATATGACCAGAAGAGTGAGATGCTTGCGTTCTCTTCTCGCCGTTTCACTCCAACATCAAAACCTGATGTGAAGACAGATACCATTTGGCACGATAGTATTTACTACGATTCCATCAAGTACATTGGTTATACTCATTTCTATCCAGACGACCTGACACTCACAGCATTTACAAGCGAACTTCAGGACCGTTTCCTCTTGAAGCAGGAACGCCCACAACTCAATATGTTCTCGTTCATCTTTACAATGGGAGCCGATACCTTGCCTTACATTGAAGGCTTGAATTTCGATGCGGATAGTGCTTTCGTTATTGATGCAACAGAACATAACGATACGATAAACTACTGGATAAAGGATTCACTAATCTACAACCTCGACACGTTGAAGTTCAATCTTCATTACTTCGCTACAGATACCACCGGTCAGTTGGAACTCTTTGTCGATACGCTGAGTCTCACTTCTAAGGTGTCAAAAGCAAAGATGGAGAAGGAGCGACAGAAGGCTTTCGAGGAGTGGGCAAAGGAATATCGAAAGGAATATCGAGCCGAGATGCGTTCGAAGGAGGCAGAAGCAAAGGCAAATGGCAGTGATGATGAGGACGAAGGTGAAGACTCTTCTGATGGAAAGAAGAAAAAGAAGAAGAGTTCGAAGATTGCTGATGAAGACATCGAAGTGCCGCCAATGCCTGAAGAGTTCATGGAGATGAAGATTACTCCATCATCACTTGACCCCGACAAGAATGTGGATTTCATCTTCCCGGAACCAATAGATTCGGTTGACATGTCGAAGTTCCAGTTCTACACCAAGCAGGATAGTTTGAAGATTCCGCAAGAATTTGAACTGGAAAAGGTGGAAGGCAAAGAACTTGTATATCGACTCTACGCGGAATGGCAACCTGACTCAGCGTACTACCTGGTATGTGACACAGGTATGTTTGTCAACATCTACGGCAAGCGTTCAGGACTCATGCAGAAGACTCTGAAGGTGGGTGGTATGGATTCTTACTCCACACTCTTCGTAGAACTTCAGAATGCAGACTCATCAGCTGTTGTACAGTTACTTGATGGACAGGACAAGGTTGTGAAGACTGTAGTCAGTGAAAACAACAAGGCAGACTTCTACTTCATCAAACCTGGCAAATACTACATGCGTCTCTTCTACGACCGCAATGGTAACGGCGTTTGGGATACGGGCGACTACGACCTGCAACAGCAATCAGAGGAGGTGTATTACTATCCTAATCCGATGGAACTGAAGGCACAATGGGAGATAACGCAGACTTTCAATCCTACTTCCACTCCTCTTGCTCAGCAGAAACCTCTTGCCATAACAAAGCAAAAGGACCAGAAGAAGGACCGTTCGAAGAAGACAAAGAACCAGGAACGACTTGAGCAAAAGAAGAACGCGAAGAATGGCACAACAAACAGCAGCCAGAACTCTATGTCTTCAATGCCGAGATTCTAACCCTCTTTTTATTCGTAGTTATGAAAAGAATTACAGCAATCATACTTTTTGCACTATGCACACTCACGGGGTGGGCACAGTGCAAATTTGTTAATAACACTTTTCAGTCGGGGGAAAAACTATCCTACGACCTTTATTTCAGTTGGAAATTCATCTGGTTGAAGTGTGGTACAGCAACCTATACCACCAAGTCTGCCAACTATAAAGGTGCGGAAGCCTTCCGCACAGACCTCCTTTTCCGCACAAACAAGAAGTTTGATGGAGTGTTCACGCTTCGCGACACATTGCAAAGCTACATCACTCCAGAACTCGTTCCTCTCTACTATAACAAAGCCTCGTTGGAAGGCAAGCGCCATCGTTTTGAAGAGGTGTGGTACAGTTATCCAAATGGAAAGTGCAACGCTAAGCTCCGCTACATCAATCCCGACAACAAGGAGATAATGGGCAATAAGTTGTCTGATGATTGCATCTACGACATGCTCAGCCTCTTCTCCATTGCTCGCACCTACAACGCTTCGACCTTCAAGGTAGGGCAGCGCCTCCATTTTCCTATGACATCGTGCGAGAAGGTGAATGAGCAGGTGCTTATCTATCGTGGCAAGGAAGAGTTCAAGGCAAATGATGGACATACCTACCGTTGCCTTGTCTTCACGCTTCTTGATGATGAGGAAAAGAATAAGGAACGTGAACTTTGTCGTTTCTATTTCTCCGACGACAAAAATCACATTCCTCTTCGTATTGATTTCAATCTTAAGTTTGGTACCGCAAAGGGCTACTTCGCAAAAGCAGAAGGACTGAAATATCCTTTGAGTTCAAAGATTAAGTGAAAAGTGAAAAGTGAAGAGTGAAGAATTTCCTACCGGAAGAGTGGGTCCTTTGGTAAAGCCTACCGGAAGAGTGAGTCCTCTTGTTCGCTTTGCCACATAGGCGAGTTGTAAACTACTCTTGCACCAAGGCGGAAGCTTATCGCGTAGCGCTTTCGAGCCCGATGAGAAAGAAATTTTTCACTTTTCACTTTTCACTCTTCACTAAAATAACAACGTAGAGTCCTCCACCTCTATCACCAGGCTGTCGCCTACACTTTGGCGTTCAGCCTGTTCTTGTTTCTCTGTCTGCGCATTGCCTGCCCAGTAGAGGAAGAAGAACACACAGCCGATGACTACAATTCCCATAAACATCATGCCAACCATCATGGCACGATTGAATCGTGATGCTCTGTTCTGTCTCATTTTCCTAACAACTTATTATATTCTTCCTTATTGTTGATGATGCTAATAGCCTTTTCAAAGCACTCGTCGGCCTTCAGTCCCTCTTCTGTCTGACCACTCTGGAAGGCAAAACGCTTCACAATCTCGAGAGCCATCAGTTTCTTCACATCCTTCTTGTGGATGTCAAAGTCGCGCTCCATGTTGTGTTCGAGCTTCTTTTCCAGAGCCTCAAACTCCTCCTTCGCATCATCGTAGTAGCCTTCAAACTTAGCCATCTCCTTCAGGTTGGAAAGACTCTTTTCGCTCATTCTGTCATACTTGAACTTAGCCTCCTTAGCCATCTGCTTCATCTGTTCAAAGTCTTCATCAGTTATGCTAAAGTCCTTGACTGCAGGGAGGGTAGTGTGGCTTTGCATGTACTTGGTGCCCCAATCAGTAAGAACATCATCAAGACTGAGGTAATACACCATGTTAGCCATAGTGTCAACCTTTACCACCACATCAGGCATGATGCCGCCACCATCCTTCACAACACGACCACCTGCAGTGTGGAAGATGTGCTTCAGGCTGTCGTCCTTAGCCTCGCTCTTCTTGCCCTCACGCTTCTGCTTGTAGTCGATTGCCTGAATGCATCGTCCACTTGGAATGTAATACTTGGAAGTAGTGAGTTTGATGCTCGTGTTGAAAGGCAACTCGCGAGGACTCTGTACCAAACCCTTTCCAAACGACTTAGTGCCAATAACCACAGCACGGTCGAGGTCCTGCAAACTTCCCGACACAATCTCGGCTGCAGAAGCAGTGCTATTGTTTATCATCACCACGAGAGGGATGTTGAGGTCGAGAGGCTCGTTCTTTGTGACATAAGTGGAATTAGCACCCTTCAACTTGCCTCTTGTCTCCACGATTGTCAGGCCCTTTGGCACAAAGAGGTTCACGATGTCAACAGCCTCACTGAGCAGACCGCCACCGTTGCCTCTCAGGTCGAGAACGATGCTTGTTGCTCCCTTCTCCTTGAGCGAGATGACACTCTTGCGCACATCCTTGCCGCATCCTTCGGTGAACTGTGTCAACGAGATGTAGCCAATGTTTCCGTATATTCCAGTATAAGGAATGGCAGGCACCTTGATGCTCTGTCGAGTAATCTTGAAGTCGCGAGTCTTCTTCTCGCCAGGACGCTGAACGGTCAGGATGAAAGTGGTACCAGGTTCACCGCGCAACATATTGCTCACGTCCTGAGTGTTCATCTGCTTCGTGATGACCTTGTCGTCTATCTTCTTAATCACATCTCCCACCTTCAGCCCCACTTGAGCAGCAGGCATTCCCTCGTATGGCTCACCAATGATGATTGTTGAGTCCTTGCGCAAGCGAATCACACTACCAATGCCGCCATACTTACCAGTAGTCATCATCTTCAGGTCGCCCATGTCCTCCTCAGCATAGAACTCAGTGTATGGGTCAAGGCTCTCCAGCATAGCGTCGATGCCAATGGTGATGAGTTTTTTCGAATCGAGAGTATCTACATACAGCATGTCCAACTCACGATACATAGAATTGAAGATGTCAAGGTTTTTTGACATCTCGAAATTATGGTCTGTCTTCTTGTCCGAACTCTGAGCCAAAGCCGACAAGGCAGAAAGCGTAATCGCAATATATGTTACTAATCTTTTCATACTGCAAAGGTAAGGAAAAGAATTAAGAAATAAGAGCGTCCCCTACTAAATTTTAGATTTTTATCATGATTTTGTTAGGATTTATCTATTAACCTAAAAACCTCAAACGAAAGCGAAGCGTTCAAATGATCTCAAATGGATGCACAAAAAAGCATCACCAGCCATTACGTTGACCAGTGATGCGGGGGAAAATTATGTGTCAAAATTATGAAAAGTTTCATAATGGAATTGACTTGTGGGGAGGGGAATTACTGCTTTGCAAATACTACAGGACTGCCTATCATCGAGCCCTTCAATTTGAGTTGAACAGTTAGATTGTTTGGATTGTCCTGGCTGATCTGGAATCCGAAACCTACGCTAATAGAACCATATTTGCCTCCAGTTGTTTCGTAGGACATGAAAGTAACCCTGGCTGTACCAACAGTATAGTCTCCGTCGTATGTCTTTGCATCTACTCCATAACCTTCAGGAACTGTGACCAAAGCTGAATATGAGTTTGCTCCATTACCAGAATTTTCTGTCATTTCGATGGTCCATTCCTTGCCCTCCTCATCTGTATATTTGTATGTTCCGACGAAGTCCTTAGCTGTTGCCTTCACCGCCTTTGCATCCGATGGGATATTTCTGTTAATTGTGGTCATTTGGGTTACGTTGTTATTTGGGTTGTCGTTAGTATTTGCGTTATTGTAGTTATCGTTGTTATTTGTGCTATTGTTGTTATCGTTGGTATTGGTTTTATTTCTGGTACCGTAGTCGTCGTTGTTTTTGATTCCCGGTACTTCTGACTGTGTGCCGAATGGCTCATCTGCCTTGTCACATGATGTAAAACCGAATACTGATGTGAGTGCTACTGCTGCGATAGCGAGGAAAGAATTAAACTTTTTCATAATTGACATTTGTTTTTAATTGTTTGTAAATTTTTGTTTGTTAATTGTTTTTTTGTTTTGACGCTGCAAAGGTACGGACATTTTCATCCACAGAACGCACTCATTATGAAAACAAAGCGTACAAATTGTGAAGTTCACAACTTGTACGCTTTATTCATGAAATGTACTCAATATTTAAAGTCAAAAAATGAGATATACTTGGGATTTTTCTATTAACCTAAAAACCTCAAACGAAAGCGAAGCGACTCAAATGACCTTAAATGGATGCACCCAAAATGCTTCTGTTATGTTTTTTTGTCTCCCACAAAGGCACAGAGCTCTCAGAGGTTTTCAAGTCTGGTTAGCGAGAGTGCACAGGCTCCGGTGCTTCGCACTTCGCAACAGAGACCACAGAGCCATCCGGACAGCACAACCTCAAGCACTCTACATAAATACTGGTTTAACTTTACGAAAATCTGGTGGTGCAAAGTTACTAATTACACACTCTACTCGAGAACAACCCGGGGGGCCTCCTCTGTGAACTCCTTTGCGTAGCTCGGAACGAGCCTAAGCCTGTGCGCTCTAATAACGCTGCCTGAAAAAAACTCAGTGTTCTCCGTGCCTCTGTGGGAAACCAAATCCCACCATGTGCTGGGCCCTCCGCGCCCTCCGCGTGATATAAAAAGCAAAAATCATGATAAAAATCCTAAAATAAGCTTGCGAAACCTGAAATCTTAATTCTTAATTCTTAATTCTTAATTCTTTTCTCTTAATTCTTAATTAAAAGTATTACCTTTGCACATGATGAATATGAAGAATAAGGAAATGGAACGATTGTTGCGCCGATACTACCAGTATCTGAAGTTGGAGAAATCATTTTCGCCCAACACGATAGATGCGTACCAGCGCGACCTCGACAAGTTTCTCATCTTCATTCGCGACGAAGGAGTGCAGTATGATAGCATCACGCTCGACCATCTGCACCAGTTCTCAGCCTTGATGACAGACATAGGCATCAGTCCCACATCGCTCTCGCGCATCCTTTCAGGAGTCAGGAGTTTCTACCACTTCCTCCTTCTTGAAGATGTGTTGCAGACCGACCCAACCGAGATGCTCCAGTTCCCGAAGAAGGCGCGCCGCCTTCCTGATGTGCTAACAGTCGAGGAGGTGGATGCAGTCGAGTCGGTCATCGACTTGTCCGAACCTGAGGGCCATCGCAACAAGGCAATCATTGAGGTGCTGTTCAGTTGTGGACTGCGAGTCAGCGAACTCTGCACCCTCCGTATGTCCAACCTCTTCCTCGACGAGGGCTTTATCAAGGTTGAGGGCAAGGGAAGCAAGCAGCGCCTTGTGCCAATCTCCGAGAAGGCAATCAACGAACTGCGCCTCTACTTCACGGACCGCCAGCAGATAAAGATAAAGGACGGCTACGAAGACTTTGTCTTCCTCTCGTTCCGAAGGAAAAAGAACCTCAGTCGCATCATGGTGTTCCACATGATAAAGGAATTTGTAGAGCGAGCAGGCATCCAGAAGACCGTTTCGCCCCACACCTTCCGCCATTCCTTCGCCACATCCTTGCTCGAAGGAGGAGCCAATCTGCGTGCCATCCAGGCAATGCTTGGCCACGAGTCCATTGGCACTACGGAAATCTATATGCACATAGACATGAGTCATCTTCGACAAGAGATTCTGGAGCATCATCCAAGGAATAAGAGACCTTCCCCCAACCCCTCCCATTAAAAGGGCGGGGAGAAGGATGTGGGATAAACGGGGCGTTTCCACATACAAGGCGTATATGCTCTTTAGAATCATTGAGATAGGAAAATTATTAACACTATAAAACCCTTTTCACCCTCGGGGGAACAATACTGCCTTTATGTCAGTATCTACTCCCCTCCCTTTTAATGGGAGGGGTAGGGGGTGGGTCTTAATATGAAATTCAAGCGTATTTTGCTCAAGCTCTCGGGTGAGAGTCTTGCAGGCGAACAGAAACAGGGAATCAATGTAGAGCGTCTCAACCAGTATGCCCAGCAGATTAAGGAAATCGCAGACATGGGTGTGCAGATTGGCATCGTAATCGGTGGTGGAAACATCTTCCGCGGACTTTCAGGAGCAGGCAAGGGCTTCGACCGTGTCAAGGGCGACCAGATGGGTATGTGTGCCACAGTCATCAACTCACTCGCACTCTCAAGTGCTCTCGATGCAGCAGGTCAGCCAAACAAGGTGCTCACAGCCATCCGCATGGAACCAATCGGTGAGTTCTACTCAAAGTGGAAGGCTATCGAGGCAATGGAGGCAGGCAAGGTAGTCATCATGAGTGCAGGTACTGGTTCGCCATACTTCACTACCGACACAGGTTCATCACTCCGTGGCGTAGAAATAGAAGCCGACGTGATGCTCAAGGGTACTCGCGTGGATGGCATCTACACTGCCGACCCAGAGAAGGACCCTACAGCCACCAAGTACCACGACATCACCTACAAGGATGTCATTGCTCAGGGACTCAAGGTGATGGACATCTCTGCCACAGCCATGTGCATGGAGAACAACCTCCCTATCTATGTCTTCAACATGGACATTCTCGGCAACCTCAAGAAGGTCATGGAAGGCGAAGAGATTGGCACATTGGTGCATAATTAACTTTCGCTATTGCGAAAGTTAAAGTGAAAAGTGAAGAGTGAAGAGTGAAAAATTTCCTACCGGAAGAGAAAGTCCTTTCTGCTCACTTTGCTTTATAGGCGAGCTGTAAACTTCTCTTGCACCAATGCGGTAGGAAATTTTTCACTTTTCACTTTTCACTTTTCACTCACCCCAGCACCTTTCTCTCCAACCTGTCAATGTCCATGTTGCGTTCCTTGAGGAAGGTGCGCAGACTGCTGGAGATGTGCATAGCATCGACAGCACCGTAGAACACCCCATATCTGCCAGCCATGAGGCGGGCGAAGAAAAGCATCATCTCGGAGAGTTTCAGGTAGTGGTACTCTCCGAGTATTATTTGTGCCAACTCGTGGACCAATGGTGCTGGCATCCTTTCCTTCACCCCCGCAAACTCCGATATGTGGTTCAACTGAATCTCCAGCCAACTCACCACCACATCCGCTCCGTAAGCCTCGCGCACTATGCTCAGTTCGGGTGCCTTGCCCATGTATATGCGCTGCAGGTTGCTTGCCGAGAGCAGTTTGGAGGTGAGCGAAGGACTGTATGCCTGAAGTATGAGTTCCTTCGAGGGGTACTGTTCGCGCAGAGCAAGAATCTCCTTGCGTGTAGCCTCAGAAAGGTAGTTCCGGTTCGATTTGGGGCTTAGTGAGTTGCTCGATGATGTGCTGCTCAAAGATACGCTGCCGCTCCTCCCTGCCTGCGTAGCCATTACAGTAGATATCCGTTTTGGTGTTGCCATAGTTAGTTGTTTGATTTCCGAATCGCATCCAGGTGCTCACGCAAGCCTTCCAGTTCTTCACCGGCGTGTGGCTCTTGCCATAAACCCATCCGCCCTGTTCGTAGTAGGCGACAAAGTCTGCACCCGTAAACGATGTTATTCCTTTCTCGTCCAGATACGCCTGCACCTCCTCTGCCGTTGGTGGCACAAAACGATGTTGAACTTCTTTCTTTATAATTTCTTTCTTTATATTAATTTTTTTATTATCTCTTCTTTCTTGGGAGGTTTGCTGGGATGCGAAATTGTGTAATTTGTTGATTGTTAGTATAGTTGGTTGGGAGGTTTGCTGGGAGGTTTTGTAGGCTATTGGTTCAATGCTGATAAGCCCTTCATCCTTAAGTTGTTCGAGTAAGTTCCTGGTTTTCCACTCACTAAGTCCTAATAACTTCATGAGCATCCTTCTCGATGTCACCATCTGTCCACACTCCAACTTCACATTGCCCCACTTCGACTCAAACACGTATTCGCCATAAGCCACGACAGAACAGAGGGTGACCATTGCCACCTTCTGCTTGTCGTTAGCCTTCCGCCAGGCATCGCTCATGAACCATGCCCGAGGAATCTTTACAAATCCATTTTCCATAAATTTGTCCTGTCTGTACCCCCTCCCTCACAGGGAGGGTGGGGGTGGGAGTCTATACCTCACTTACCGTTCCCAGACATCCCTCGTCGGTCTCGACAACCACGTAGTCGCCACTGTCGCAGAACGAAACCACCGTGTCGCGGCATGCCACACCACTCAGCAGCGCAAAGAGCGCATTGACCGGCAGACGGAACGACATAGGACACACCGGACCACCGCCATACAGGCGCGATGGCATACGCATGTTCACACTCTTGTCCTCAGTCTCCAGCTCCACGCATCCCGTAGTGTGGTACAGCATCATCACCGCCTTCGCACCCGCCGCCTTCGCACGCATCACACCTCGGCGCAGGGCAGCCGTGTCAATCTTGAATCCATGCTGTTCGGTCTGCATCGGCACGCATACGCATCCCGCAATCTCCTCAGTGTCAATGCACAGAATGTAAGGGTCGCACCACACCATCAGCGTGTTGTCCTCCTTCGAGTATATCCAGCGCACCTCCTTGCCCATCACACTTGCCACCTCCGACAGTATCTGTGCAGCATCGTGGCTGATGGAGATGTGAAGGTGAGTGCTGGCGCGGTACTTCTCGTCGATGGTAGTGGCAATGTCGTTCGTGTGAGTGAACTGAGCCGTGTTCGAGAGAGCCTCCACCGTGAGCGTCGTGTCGTGGATGGAGAGGTGAACAGCCTGTTCCTTGCCGATGCCGTTCTTGCCACCCAGTCGGCACACCTTCATCGCCGTGTGCAGCGCGTTCTGTAGCACATTGGCGGTGAACACCCCACAGGCAGTCGTAGTCTCCATCTGTGCCATGTCCTCATACACCGGAGTCGGTATTGACTTCTCCATACAGTGCTTCA
>CALBJW010000032.1 GCA_937893145.1 uncultured Prevotellaceae bacterium
CTTTGGCAGCACTTATCATGTCTGGAGCATCGGAGGTATAGAAGCCCGAGAAGATGATGCTGCCTCCTGATGTCAGATGACTGAGGTAGATTGGCATGTCACGAAGAAGGATGGACTTGAAGATGTTGGCAACAATAGTGTCGTACTGTCCTTCGATTGCACTTGCATCACCAGTGATGGCACTCAACTGCACAGGGTCTGCAGCGGTGAAGTTGAGGGAGAAATTGAGTTTGGTGTTCTCTACCGACATGTCGTCGATGTCGATGGCGGTAACATGCTCTGCCCCACCCTTTGCCATTGCTATGCCAAGCACTCCTGTGCCACAACCCATGTCAAGCACTCTCTGGGATGTGAAATCCATAGACATGAGGAGGGAGACGAGTTGATGGGTTGTCTCGTGGCTTCCCGAACCGAATGCCATTCGAGGGTCGAGACGAATACCGAACTCTCGTTCGAGAATGGGGTCGAAGTTCTCCTTTTCCCACTGTTCATTGTAGTCCTTGTTCTCAAGTTCCTCCATTATATAGGAAAGTGATACAGGGAAAAAGAAATTGTCGAGTGCATCTTTCAGTTCCGCTTCATCGAACGAATCCTTTGGAATATAAGCCTTTATGCCATTATCAGTAGGCTCGAATGTGTCAAATCCTATCTCGCCAAGAACTGCGGAAAGACAATCGGCGGCATCTTCGGAATATGGGGTAATGGTTATTTGTGCATAGAGATACTGCATGGCTATTTCTCCTTTTTTGCTCCAATGGTGGACTTGAGGAGTTGCTTGTAGTCGCCATTGAAGAGGTCAACATCTACATATCCCTTTATGCCGTCAATACGACCAGCATCGGTGTGCTGCCAGAACATCCAGTCGCCTTCGTACTTGAGTTTTGGTTCGTAGTAGTGGGCTATCCAAAGGGGATAGCGGTCGAACTCGGGGGTGTTGAGATATGTGGTCTTAAAATTATAATATGTATATAGTATTGGGGTGACACCGTAGTGTCTCTCTACGATGTTCATCCAAGTAAGGACTGCCTCACGAATCTGCTCTGGTGTAAGGTCGCCAGTTGTCTCGACATCGAGCACTGGAGGAAGGTCGTCGTCTTCAAGTTGCACAACCTTGCAGAAGAGTTTTGCCTGACGGTCTGCAGGCGACTTGGTGGAAAGGAAATGGTATGCTCCGCGAATGAGTTCACATTTGCGAGCCTGGTAGAAATTGAGATTGAAGTTCTCATCGATGATGTCAGTTCCTTCTGTTGCCTTGATGAACATGAAACGAATTGGGACATCATGGATGATGGCATTACGAAGTTTATCCCAGTCGATATTGTCCTGATAATGAGAGATATCTATTCCTCTCACTTTTCCATCTGGATAAACGGTGGTGCCATAAAGTGCCTTCCATCGGAATGAATAGGGGGTGACGAAGGTACGGTAGAATATGGAACAATAGATGACAATGACTAAGGCAAGAAGTCCCCACAACACATACGAAGGCATCCGACGCAGAAACTTGAATCTCTTCTTTCTGCCTCCACCCTTTGTCTTGCGTCTTGTTGATTTCTTCTTTGTCATTGATGATTGTTTGTATTCGGGGATTTGTATATATTTTGGGGTTTGTATATTTTCCTATATTTGGATATAAAAACATTACCATGCACCCCACCATCTGCCCGAAGGCAAATGGTTCGTGGTACATGGTAAAACGGGATATGCTATTACTTAGCCTGTTCGAGCTGAAGTGTCTTAGTTGGCTGGTCGCAAACTTCTGTTGGACCCCAGTACTGGATAGGACCTGGGTAAACATAAGCAGTCTCCTTAGCCCATACATCACGGTTAGCAGCGAAGAACTTGAATGGAGCACCATCGAGTTCTACGAGTGCCTTACGGATAACAGGCTTGTTAGCACCGTTACGACGCTCGATGTTCATCATCTTTGTGATTGGCACACCACCTGCAATCCACTGGTCAGCAGGAGCAGTAGTGTTCTTGATGATTGACATGTAACCAGTCTTGCCGTTAGCGATAAGACGAGAAGCGTTGTAACCAAGTGAGTAGCAGTAGTCTGCATCGTAGTTAGATGGAGCAGCACAACGACCTTCGTAGCCGAAGAAGTGGTGCTGTGCAGAGAACTTACCACAGAACTTGCCTTCTGCCTTCCAAGCCTCAAGCTTCTTAGCAACCATTGCAGAAAGGAGCTTTTCTGTTTCGATGAGAGAAACCTGTACGTTACCATGTGGGTCACGGTCGAGGCAGAGCTGACGCTCTACATCTGCTGGAAGTGACTCGAGAACTGCAAGGTTCTCAGCAGCGATGTGGCTCTTTACGAATGCAACCTGCTCTTCCTTTGATGGGAACTCACGCATTTCACCAGTTGCTGGGTCAACGAGTACTTCGTTGAGCTCTGCGATGAGCTTCTTGATAGCAGGGATGAACTCGATGATACCTTCTGGGATAACAACAGTACCGAAGTTGTTGCCATCTGCAGCACGGTTAGCAACAGCCTGAGCGATGTATGTCACAACATCGTCAAGTGACTGCTCCTTAGCCTCTACTTCCTCAGAAACGAGACAGATGTTTGGCTGGCACTGGAGTGCACACTCAAGAGCGATGTGAGATGCAGAACGACCCATCACCTTGATGAAGTGCCAGTACTTACGAGCTGAGTTACAGTCGCGCTGGATGTTACCAATGAGTTCTGAATATGTCTTACAAGCTGTGTCGAAACCGAATGAAGTCTC
>CALBJW010000033.1 GCA_937893145.1 uncultured Prevotellaceae bacterium
CTTGTACTTGATGAGTGTGTCGAGTCTGGAGCATGTTGCTACGGTGTCGAAAAAGAAGAGCGACAAGGAAGGGGCTCTCTATCTGCTCTTTGAAACATATAAGAAGAGGAGTGTGCTTAACCTTTATGACTTCTACCTTAATCATAAAGGGGAGAAATATACCGATGAGGCTCTGGATATTGTTGTCTCGAAGTGCGACAGCTTGTATCAGGTTGCCTTGAGGAAGAATACGGAACAAGGATGGTCGGACTACTTGGTGACTGTGCCAGAGGATTTCTGGCGTGATGCACAGGATAGGTACAATGAGTTTAAGTGGGAACATACTGCTGAACTTTGGGACACGGAGGAGAAGGCTTGGGAACAGGTCGAGGCTCTGCGTGGAGCTGGTGCTTATCAGCGTTACTTGGCACTTTACCCTGATGGACCACATGTGAACGAAGCGGCTGTCGCTTTGAAACGAATGAAACAGGATGAACAGAGACGAGAAAGGAACAGAGATGCTGACAGAAGGAGATATAAAAGGTGGGAAAACAAGATAAATAGGTATAGAAAGAGGGGTAGATGAGTATTCATACACACGAAAACATGTAAATTTACAGTTCATTAGTAAAATTATGAATTGTGAATTATGAATTGTGAATTAATATTGCTACCTTTGCACCAATTTAGGCATATATAACTTAAAACAACAATAATTAGAATGAAAAATCAGCTGAAGAAGGTGCTCGTACTTGGTTCGGGTGCCCTCAAAATCGGACAGGCTGGTGAGTTCGACTACTCTGGTAGCCAGGCTCTCAAGGCACTCCGCGAAGAAGGTATCAAGTCGGTTCTTGTCAACCCTAACGTTGCAACAATCCAGACAAGTGAAGGTATTGCCGACAAGGTTTACTTCTTGCCTATCACTCCTTATTTCATTACTGAGATTATCAAGAAGGAACGCCCAGACGGCATCATGCTCGCTTGGGGTGGACAGACTGGTCTCAATGTTGGTACTGCCCTCTATCAGAGTGGTGTGCTCGAGGAGTATGGTGTGAAGGTTCTCGGAACAAGCGTTGAGGCCATCATGAACACAGAAGACCGCGACCTCTTCGTACAGGAACTCAACAAGGTAGAACTCAAGGTGCCAGTATCACAGGCATGTGAGTCAATGGACGAGGCTATCGCTGCTGCTCGCAAGATTGGATACCCAATCATGATTCGCTCTGCTTATGCTCTTGGTGGTCTCGGTTCGGGTGTTTGCCCAGACGAGAAGACTTTCACTGAGATTGCTGAGTCTGCATTCACTTTCGCTCCACAGGTTCTCGTTGAGGAGTCGTTGAAGGGATGGAAAGAAATCGAGTTCGAGTGCATCCGTGATGCTAACGACCACTGTTTCACAGTAGCATCAATGGAAAACTTCGACCCACTCGGTATTCACACAGGTGAGTCTATCGTGGTTGCTCCTACTTGTTCGCTCACAGACGAGCAGGTTAAGATGCTTCAGGACATCACTATCAAGTGTGTTCGTCACCTCAACATCGTGGGTGAGTGTAACATCCAGTTTGCATTCAATGCCGTTACAAACGACTACCGTATCATCGAAATCAATGCCCGCCTCTCTCGTTCTTCAGCTCTCGCATCGAAGGCAACAGGTTATCCTCTTGCATTCGTAGCTGCTAAGATTGCTCTTGGATACACTCTCGACCAGATTGGTGAGATGGGGACTCCAAACTCTGCATATAAGGCTCCTGAACTCGACTACATGATTTGTAAGATTCCTCGTTGGGACCTCACTAAGTTCACAGGTGTGAGCCGTAAGATTGGTTCTTCGATGAAGTCGGTAGGTGAAATCATGAGTATCGGTCGTTCGTTCGAGGAAATGCTTCAGAAGGGTCTTCGTATGATTGGTCAGGGTATGCA
>CALBJW010000034.1 GCA_937893145.1 uncultured Prevotellaceae bacterium
CATGCCCAGAACATCACACTCATCGATGCCACCTGTCCCGTAGTGCTCAACCTCCAGAAACGCATCAAGGCAGCCTACGAGCAGGGCGGACAGATAGTCATCTATGGCAAGAACGGACACGCTGAGGTCATCGGACTCGTAGGACAGACCGAAGGCAACGCCATAGTCATCGAGAACCTTGAGGATGCCAAACTCCTCGACTTCTCTCGCGACATCAAACTCTTCTCGCAGACCACCAAGTCACTCGCTGGCTTCCGCGAGATAGTGGCATACATAGAGGAGAACATGCACGACGGAGCACAGTTCACATACTCCGACACCATCTGCCGACAGGTAGCCAACCGTATGCCAAACATACGCGACTTCGCACAGAAGCACGATGTGGTCCTCTTCGTCTGTGGCAAGAAGTCCAGCAACGGCAAGGTCCTCTTCGCCGAGTGCAGCAAGGTCAACCCTCGCACCTACATGATTGACAAACCATCGGAGATAGACTTCCAGTGGTTCAAGGATACACAGAGCATTGGCATCTGTGGAGCCACATCCACACCAAAGTGGCTCATGGAACAATGCAAGCAACACATCACAAACACAATTAACAAAGAGTAATTAACAATTAAAAGCAAGAATTGTTATGGCAGAAATTAAGACAATCGGTATTATTACCTCAGGCAATGACGCACCAGGCATGAACAGTGCCATCCGTGCCGTGACACGAGCAGCCATCTACAACGGCATAAAGGTCAAGGCTGTCTATCGTGGCTACAAAGGTCTTATCGACGGCGACATCGTCGATTTTGAATCACACAGCGTGAGCAACATCATACAGCAAGGAGGAACCATCCTCAAGTCCTCCCCATCCAAAGACTTCAAGTCGGAGGAAGGACGCAAGAAGGCATACGAGAACATACAGCGCGAAGGCATCGACGCACTCATCGTCATCGGCGGAGACGGTTCCATCCAGGGCGCGCGTATCTTTGCACAGGAGTTCGACTTCCCTTGCATCGCCATCCCTGCCACCATCGACAACAACCTCATCGGTACCGACACCACCATCGGCTACGACACAGCCCTCAACACCATCATGCATGTAGTCGATAAGATTCGCGACACAGCCACCTCCCACGAACGCCTCTTCTTCGTCGAGGTCATGGGCGACGGCGCAGGTTTCCTTGCCCTCAACGGAGGTATCGCCAGCGGATGTGAAGAAGCCATCGTACCATCCTTCGAGATAGAAGACGAGCAGCTCCACCACTTCATCCAGTCTGGTTTCCGCAAGACCAAGCAGTCGAGCATCGTACTCGTAGCAGCCAACGAGAAGACAGGCGGTGCCATGCACTATGCCGACATGGTCAAGACACAGTATCCCGACCTTGATGTCCGCATCTCCATCCTCGGTCACCTCCAGCGTGGTGGTCACCCTACAGCCCACGACCGCATCATCGCCAGCCGTATGGGTGCAGCCAGCATCCAGGCACTCCGCAAGGGTCTCCGCAATGTCATGATAGGTATCGACAACGACGAGATAGTCCATGTCCCATTCTCCCGCGTCATCAAGAACAACCGCGCCATCGACCGCAACCTCCTTGATATTTTGCATAATATATCGATATAGTTGAGGAGTGGCGGTAAAGGAATGAAAAGAATTATGTACTTTTGCGAAATCATACCGAATTAAGGATTCGCGATTGACGAAAACTCATTCGAATTAGCGTTTAGAAATATGAAATACGAAGATATTATAAATCAAGACAAAGATGACAATACTTTGGTAGAGGAAACTGCAATGTCCTACAAAACAGTTGCCGTTTCAGAATCATGCTTGAATGATAAAACTCCATATACTATCGCTGAACTTGACGCTCGCCTTGATCAAGCTGAGAAAGATTTTGAAGCAGGAAGATATTTCAGTAATGAGAGTGTTATCGCAGAGTTGAACCAGTTTGTACAAGCATTGTAATATTTGGGACATGCGTCGCCATCCAGAAGTGTTAGCCAAGAGAATAAAATCTAAATAGACTAATAAATGCCATCAGTCAAACTACGACTGGTGGCATTTTTTATGCCTTGATATTTGGAGGAATGAAAAGAATTGTGTACTTTTGCGGAGATATTAAATGTCTATAATATTTGTACACCCCTTAAAGCACAGATTATACAAATACAATACTAATTTATGAAGAAAAAAGCGCATATTATTACTTTGTTAGTATTGACATGCATAGCAATAGCAATAGGATTTTGGTTTGGATTCTTTGAAATATATGACTGCCCGACATGTTTGGCAATTATACCATTCGTATATGGCATGTATGCACTTCCTATATGCTTGCTGCTTTTACTAATTGTTCTTATCATCCGCTATTTTGTATTGAAAAAACACGAGGTGAAAACTAAACAAGTATTTTCAGATATTATATCAGCTATGTTTCTCAATATGCTTACCAATCCTATCGCATTTTTTATAGGATGCTGGATTGGCATGATGTGTAATCCTTATAATTGGCATTAAATGATGAAGTAACTTTTCTGCCATTCTATGAGAATGTTGATGGTCAATCTATGTCTTGCGTAAAATACTTTCACTCTTAAGCAAGAGAGAAAGAGAATTTCATATATAAAGCAGAAAAAAGTGGTAAGGATATTTTTATTCTTGCCACTTTTCTCTTACCTTTGTAGATAAATATAATATGTACCTTAGTAAAGGTATATGCATCTTGAATGCAAAATAGTTAATCTGTAAAAAAAGAAAGAAGCACACGGTCAATATGGAAATAAAACTTGTGGTGGTAGGGATAAGAGAAATTTATCCCGAAGGTCTTGATTTCTACTTTATGAGACATCCGGTCGGCAGTCATTTGTACTTGCGAATAGAACCTGAAGGCGAGCGCTTTCCGGGTGCAGTACAAGTCCTCGATGATAAGTCCATGCGAGTGGGATATATTTCAAAGATATGGAGAAGATTCATTGAAAATGATGTTCGGAAACAGAACATTCTTAAAGTAACTGTTGCTGAGCATTGGCCTGATGACAAGGCTATAATTGTCTATGCAGAGAAAACCGAACCTGATGCTCCTCCGTTTATTAGTCATATAGAGAAAGAACCCAACGAATTGGTGTTTGACACCACAGAACATGACAAAAAGATACAGGACGCAAGTGATTTGCTGAATTTTAGAATAAAGGAGTTGGATGACGGAAACCTTCCTGATTCGGAAACGGATTCGCTCTTGCGTCAGCTTGAAGACTATAGTCGGATATGTTGTAGTTCGCTGGATGGCGACACTACATTCAAGCGTGCTGATGTGATGTTTACTTTGTTGAATAATCTGGAACGATATCCTGAGTATTATGATGTCTATAGGTCTATATTTGAAGACACCAAAGACCTTGGCAGGCGACCTAATGATGTGAAGATACGAGTCTATAAGGAGCAATACGACAGAATACGGAAGTCGGCATTTGCTGCTCAACGAGGAAAAATCATGAGTCAGGTTGAAGCGTATTGGCAAAGCCTTGTTTTCGCAAATAGCGGAAAAACTGATGTTCAAATCATCGAGCAGGAAATGGACCATCTGTCTAAACTGCTTGTTGTCATGATGTACGACAGATATGTCAGTTGTTCACAGAGTGATGAGGATTTTGCCACATCTGTATATGCGCTCAACTATGATTTGCGTTCGCTTTACATCTTATATACTCGCAGAATCAAATACGATTTTCTTTGTGAGAAACTGAAGAAACTGACTGGCGAAGTACAGCCAGTAGAGAGTGCTGTCGGCAGCAGCGATGGCAAGCAGTCGAGGGAACTCTGCATACAACTTAATTCCACCCAACGCAAAATGCTTGGCAAGGCAGAGAAAGCAGGCATAATAGAGTATAATGCGGAGCGCAAGGGATACGACAAGGGCAAACAGTCGTCTAAGGCTTTGGTTGCCTACCTTTGCGGCCTTATCTTCTGTGGTGATTATACTAAAAATGGTGAATGGATGGAAGGATGCCGTTTTGAGGATGCCAAGTATTGCAACGAACTTTTCGGCTATGATGTGGCAGCCACTCGACGTACATGTAGAAATTCAGGAACAGGAAAATCACCTAAAGGACATAAAAAAATAGATGATTTGTTCAAAGAAAATTAACCTTTTCGTTACCTAACGACCGTTAGCGTTACCTAACGTGAATTTTGCGTCATATTCGCGTCATTTTATATCCGGGGAATACTCCCTACCTTTGCAGCAGAAATTTCAATTCGGAGTTTCTGCTGCTTTCTTTTTATAGGTCTGTCAGCAGTCAAAAACTGAGCACGGCTCCGAGGCGATGAGGAAGAACGCCTCTCTATATCATCGTTGAGTGCAAGAGAGCATTTACTCTTTTTTATATTTAATGAAAAATTCAAAAAACAAAAATTTGCACGCAGAGGAGCAAGGATTCAACAAAACAACAGACCTCTGTATGGATGTAAAAACCTATCTTCGACATGACCGCAGAACTCAGCTGGACAAGGCTTATAATGGAGTGCTCGTGCGAGATTCGGATGTACATTACAATTTCGTAGAGTCTGCACCTCAGACCACAGGTAAGCTCCACCCTCATGTTTTCGAGGGACGATACATCAATGTCTCAATGCATGACGATGGCTCACTTCATCCACACTTCCGCCAGCTTCGAATCGACCAGAACTTCACTGTCAACCGTTATGCTGCTGGCGTAGCAAAGGAACTCCGTATGGCACTCGGTTGCTTTGTAGAAGGAAGCAAGTAGTGCCCAATCAGTCACACAGTCACAGTCACAGTCCACAAAAAAGTCACAAATGACTTTTGAAGTATCTCTTTTATATCTTATAACTTATTGATAATAAGATATATAGATATATAATAGTATAGTGAGGAAGTCATAAATAAACGGACTGTGACTCTGTGACTGTGACTGATGAAGGACTCGATTAGTAGTTAACAAACATTTAATTCTTTAATAAGCAATGAGTTATAACATTTTTAGTAATACAGCTCCTGCGATGCCAAAGGCGGGAAAAGGTACTGAAGTATGCAAATTCCTTCTCTCACAGGCATCAAAAGACATGCAAGAACCACTCATTCCGATGGCAATTCCTGCTCTTGCAGCACACTTGACCGATGTGGAGTTCATGTATTGTGATAACAAATATTATGAAATGTGTGGTCAAATGGGGCATTTGATAGGCTCTTCTGGTATTGGCAAGGCACAGTTGACACATCTTGTGGAGGCTATCATGCGACCTTTCCGTGACCATGACGAGGTGGAGTTCAAGAAACTCGTGGACTGGCAAAGGCAGATTCGTACTAAGGCTGCAAACAAGGAGAAGCCTGAACGACCTAATGTGAGCTTTTGGTTTCCACCAGCCGACATGACCAATCCGGCATTTCTGCAGAACGCTATGGCTTGCGAAACATTGGGCAACCGTACACAATATCTCAATCTTCCAGAGGTGGAGATGGCTGACCGTATGTTTGGTGGTCATAGACAGGTAAGCCAAATGGTGCGCAACATCTACGACCGCCAGCGTGCAGGTGCGCTCCGTGCCACAGCCGAAGGCGTGACTGGCAATCCGCTCCTTCGTGTCAACATCACATTCACCTCTACACCAGAGGCTGCCCGTCAGTTTTACAAGCGTGATATCACCAACGGATTCTTCGGTCGTATTCCCTTTGCCTTTAAGGCACGAGGCGAACGAAGCGGTCGCATCCCTCGACAGGGTTCGTATGGTGAGGAGTTCTTGGCAAAGCTTGACAATTATCTTGTGCGCCTTGACAACTGCAAAGGCAAATTCGTAGTTAAGCCTCTCAATAAGATTGCTGACCAACTCGCAGAGGAGATGGCAAAGCTCGCTGACCTTGCTGATGACGATATGCTTTGGGAACTCTCACACCGTAGTATCTTTGCCGCATGGAAGAAGGGCGCAATACTCTGGATTCTCAACGACCAGACATGGTCACGCTCCATTGGTGAGTATGTCATTTGGTTCTGCTACTACGATTTGTGGTCGAAAGTAAAGGTATTTGGAGATATGTTCAAGGGAGGCGAAAGTCAAAGTGACGACTCTAAGAATAATGGTCCTAAGAATATGCTCGAAGACCTTAGCGACACATTCAACGAGGCACAGCTTGAAGCACTCCGCGTCAGTCTCGGCAAAAGCAAGAGTGGCACAAAACATCTGCTCAATGTTTGGAAGTACAGAGGCTTCATCACATACTCTGCCCAGACAGGACTCTACACCAAGACTGAGGAATACCTTAAAGGCAAGTAGCAACGCATTGGTATGACGAATCTCGAACTTCAACGACTCCGCGACCTCCCGATAGAGGGGGTAGCAGAGCGACTCGGACTCGCGGTGAAGCACCACAAGAGTCTGTGTCCGTTCCATGACGACCATGCGCCGAGCCTGTCGTTCAACCAGAGGAGGAACACCTACCGCTGCTTCGTGTGCGGAGCATCGGGTGGCACAATCGACCTCGTGATGAACTATCTGCATAAGGATTTCCTCGATGCGTGCAGGTGGTTGAGCCCCCTCCCAACCTCCCCCAAGGGGGAGGGGACTGGAGGATACCAGAGACAGAAGGTTTATTCGTTTGAGGCAGCACGCTACGAACGATTCTTTGAGCATCCTTTTCTCAATGAGGCAGCAC
>CALBJW010000035.1 GCA_937893145.1 uncultured Prevotellaceae bacterium
TTATGGCTCGGTGTATAGATGTATGGTTGGTTTGGGATTTTTCGTGAAGAAAGTGAACTTTTAAAGCCTTTTTAAAAACAAAAATTCCTCATTACACATTCACTAACGAGGGCATACGGAAGAATGACCTCAAACATACGGTCGAATGAAGCAAAACATGCGGAAGAATGAGCTCATTCGACCGCATGTTTGATATGCTTTTTCAGTATGTGTGAAATCTTACTTCACTATCTCGAACTCAACGGCACGGATGAGTTCGCCCTGAACAGGATTGTTGCTGAGTGGGGTGGTATGTGCCTCGATAGAGATACGATTCTCTGCAATGTTGTAGGTGTTCACGAGTTTGTCGTAAACTGCCTGTGCTCGTTCCTGTGCAAGCTTGGCATTGTTGGCTACATCGTCCTTTGCCTTGTATTCCACATCGGCGTATGAATGGATGATGACAGAGATAGATGGATTGTCGGAGAGGTAGTCGGCTACTGTCTTCATGTTCTGCAACTGTGTGACATGGAAGTCGCTGAAGTTGTACATGAAGGAGATACCTGTCTGCAAACGATTGCCATAAGCAAGCTGGTTGGATGACTGGCTGCCTGTGTAGTCGATAGGACGCTCAACTGGTGCTGTCACCTTCTTTGCCTTTGCTTCGCGTGGGCGTGTGAAGAAGTATGAGAGTCCCACATTGAAATCTACGAATGGGTCAACGAGGGATGTGGTGCGCTGAATACCATTGAAGCGGTCGGATGCCAAGTTGAATTTGCTTTCGAGTGCAAGGTCTAAGCGTCGTGCAAGCTTTATGCTACCTGCAATACCAATATGGAGTACTGGTACAACACGGTTGGTAGTGTAGAGCTTGTAGTCGCTTTGCATCTGTACCGTATTGACAAAGTCGCTGAAGTTGGATGTAGAAAGGATACCTCCACCCGCAACAATGTAGAAGGCATTGGTGCGATAAGGCTTGGTGCCACCCACGAGGGTAGTGAGGTTAATCATCGCATCAAGGTACAATGTGGCTGCATTGAAACTGAACTTTAATGTATTGTCGCCTTGCCCACTTGGTACTCGACCTGCCATCTTATGAAATCCTCCACTCAGGCGGAATCCACCCAAGCGGCAGAAATTATAACCTACTCCAACGTTGAATCCAGGAGTATCGGAAAAGATATCACCGAAACGCATGTTCTCACCAAACGAGTGGTTAGTAGATACGTCTGCTGTGACATATACATCCTGTGCCTTAACACAAAGCACACAGGACATAAGCATAAAGATTGCTAATAACTTACGCATAACTGAGAATATTATCCTAACAATATATTACCTTAATATGTGGGGCGAGAATTATAACCGCCTTACTTCATTTCAAATTCGACACCACGAATCCACTCACCATTCTGCTTGTAACCGTTGATTGGGGTTGGATGGGTAGCAATAGACAAACGAGATGCGCTGATTTCGCAGTTTGTCACCAAGTAGTCGCGTACTATCTCTGCACGTTCCTTTGCAAGCTGTTCGTTAGCCTTTATCTGTGCGCCTTCTGTGTATTCCTTATCTGCATATCCATGAAGCACAATGTTGACAGAAGGATTCTGTTTGAGGAAGTTGGCTACGCTCTCAACATAGATGCGCTGCTTGGCATTGAGGTTGGAGAATCCGAAATAGAAAGACACACCACTGTTCATGCGACTGCCTGCAGAGTATGTCTCTTGCAATGGGTTGTCCATAATCTCGTAAGGAAGTTTCTGCAACTCTGTACGCTGAAGGTGGCGGCGCGAGAAGAACCAGCTGACACCTACGCTGACATCAACATAGCCATCAATAGGACTGCCATGCTTGACACCATTGTAGCGGTCAGAAATGAGATTGTATGTTGCTTCGAGTGCGAGGTCCATGTTGCGATTGAGCATCAAGGAACCAGCCAAACCCAAGCGGGCAACAGGATAGATTTTGCCCTTAGTCTCTACTGGGTAGTACTTCTCCCACATCTCGTTGTGCAGGCTCTTGCTGAAATTGAATGTGGATGTAGCTCCCGCACCAAACACGAGGTAAAGGGCATCGGTGCGGTAAAGATATGGTTCTGAGAAGAGTTCGGTGAGGTTCAACATACCATCAACATATCCTGAAACGGTCAGGAAACGGTATCTGTTCAGCTCATCCGGAAATGCTCTACGAAGTGCCTTGCCTGGGCGACCACTCTGAGGATTGAATCCAATAGTAGCACGCATACCGAAGAAACGACTGAAATTGTCACCCAAAGATATGTCTATACCTGGAAGTTCTGTGAAGAAGTCAACTGCTGTCATGTTCTCAGAAACAGAGTGACACCTTGTAAGGGTTGTAGAGAGGTACCAGTCCTGTGCCTTTGCTACAACGGAAAAAACAAGTAATATTACTAAAGCAATTTTACGCATACTATAGTTGTAATCCTAATTTTTGAGGTATCTTTTTCCCTTTATTCTTACATAAAACGGATGCAAAGGTAGTAATAAAAATGCGTTTAACTCGCATTTAATCATGAAAAAATGACTTTTGTGCCAATAAAACACATCAAGTTGATAAGAATAGGGAGAAACGACGTGGACTGGATAACAATTACTCCTTATTTATAAAGCAATACGCCACACAGCACAAATAGTACCGTGTGGCGTAAAAAGTATTTGAAATAAGTGTTTTTTACTTACCGAGTCTTTCAACCCAAAGCTTGTATGCTGCCTTGTAAGCCTCAGTGTCAGCAACTGGCTCTTCTGTAGCGATGTGCTTGAGTGTCTTGAACGCATCGTCGCTATCCTTATAGATGCCTGCTCCGATACCAGCTCCGTATGCTGCACCTACAGAACCGTCTGTCTCGTAGAGTTCGATGGTAGCACCAGTAACAGCTGCGAGGGTGCGGCGGAAGAGTGGAGAGAGGAAGAGGTTGGCGTTACCAGCCTTGATAGTCTTAATCTCCATACCCA
>CALBJW010000036.1 GCA_937893145.1 uncultured Prevotellaceae bacterium
GGAGAGAGGAAGAGGTTGGCGTTACCAGCCTTGATAGTCTTAATCTCCATACCCATCTTAGCCATGATGTCCATACCGTATGCGAATGAGAAGGCGATACCTTCCTGTGCTGCACGAACCATGTGAGCCTTCTTGTGGATGTTGAAGTTGATGCCATGTACTGAAGCACCTGGGTTCTCGTTCTGAAGAACTCGTTCTGCACCATTACCGAATGGGATGATTGAGAGACCTTCTGCACCTACAGGAACTGACTCTGCAAGGTCGTTCATCTCTGCATAGCCAATACCTTCTGGAGCAATAGTACGCTTTACCCATGCGTTGAGGATACCTGTACCGTTGATGCAGAGGAGAACACCAAGACGTGTGTCTGGCTGGTTGTGGTTAACATGTGCAAATGTGTTTACTCGAGAGAGCTTGTCGTAGTTAACCTCACCAAGCACACCATATACAACACCTGATGTACCACCAGTAGCTGCGATTTCGCCTGGCTTCATCACGTTGAGTGAAAGTGCGTTGTTTGGCTGGTCACCACCACGATATGAGATTGGTGTGCCTGCAGGAATACCGAGTTCTGCTGCGATTGCTTCGCAAACCTTCGACTGAACTGAGAATGTAGGAACGATTTCAGAGATGATGTCCTCAGAGAAACCGAAGTAGTTCATCACGTCCTTGCTAACCTCGTTGTTCTTGAAGTCCCAAAACATACCCTCTGAAAGACCTGAAATGGTTGTCTTCTTGTCACCACCAGAAAGCTTGAGGGCGATGTAGTCACCAGGAAGCATTATCTTATCAATCTTTGCAAAGAGTTCTGGTTCGTTCTCCTTAACCCATGCGAGCTTTGCTGCTGTGAAGTTACCTGGAGAGTTGAGGAGGTGCTCAAGACACTTCTCACCACCGATAGCCTCGAATGCTGCATTGCCATAAGGCACAGCACGACCATCACACCAAATGATAGATGGACGAAGTGGATTGCCTTCCTTATCTACACATACGAGTCCGTGCATCTGGTAAGAGATACCGATAGCTGCAACATCAGCGAGTGAACCGCCAGCCTTCTCGCATACGCGAGCTGTTGCCTGCTTGAGTTCATCCCACCACATTTCCGGTTCTTGTTCTGCCCAACCTGGCTGCTTTGCGATGATTGGAGCTTCTGCATCAGGATACTGTGCACTTGCCACAGTCTGTCCTGTCTGTGCATCAACGAGTGAAGCCTTCACTGATGATGTACCTATGTCATAACCTAATAAAAGCATATATACCACCCCCTACAGACCCACCCCCTACCCCTCCCATTAAAAGGGAGGGGAGTAGGATGTATCCATGTCCCTGAGAGTGAAAGGGTTTTAATTTGTTAATTATTATTCTAACTAAATGACTACAAAAGAGCAATATATCCCACCAAGCAAACGCCCCGTTTACCTCACATTCTACTCCCCTCCATTTCAATGGGAGGGGCAGGGGTGGGTATATCTTTATCCTTCTATGGTCTGTATTGTTCCGTCTTCATTATAATGCAACTCTGCCACCTTAAGTGAACGGAGACTGTTTACACCTCCTGATGGTGCTGAGTCGTGGTGGAAAAGATACCACTTGCCCTTGAACTCAACGATACTGTGGTGAGTTGTCCAACCAGCCTTAACTGGAGTGAGAACCACACCCTTGTATGTGAATGGGCCGTAAGGATTGTCACCGATAGCATAGCAAATCATGTGAGTATCACCTGTTGAGTACGAGAAGTAATACTTGCCATTATACTTATGACACCATGATGCCTCGAAGAAGCGATGTGGATCGTCTGCCTTGAGTGGCTTACCATCTTCACCAAGGATGATTACTGGCTTTGGTGCTTCAGCAAAGTGCATCATATCTGGAGCAAGACGAGCAACACGAGATGGAAGAGCATCAACCTCAGACTTCTTTGCTGGCATAATGCCTTCTGTATCACCTGGAGGAGGACATGCAGGACCAACCTCGTTGAATGCAATCTTATTGTCCTTGTACCACTGGAGCTGACCACCCCAGATACCACCAAGGTAGAAGTAGTATTCGCCATCATCGTCCTTAAGAACTGCATAGTCGATAGAGTATGAGCCGTGCATAGGGTCGTTCAATGGCTTGAAAGGACCTTCTGGTCTGTCTGCTACTGCAACACCAGTACGGAAGATTTCAGTCTTGTCCTTTGCTGGGAAATACATATAGTACTTGCCATCCTTCTCCTGAACATCATT
>CALBJW010000037.1 GCA_937893145.1 uncultured Prevotellaceae bacterium
TGTTCTATGTATTTGTAATGGTACTTCCATATACAAACGGTAATGTAGTTAAGTCGTTCATCATCGGACTCATAGTTATCGCCTTCGGTCTCCTCTTCGTGACTCTCATGGCAGACAACTTCACATCAGCAGCCCACATGGTTAGCGCAGCCCATCCAGACGATGCAGCCGTTAAGGTTCCAGAAGGATTCAAGGCTGGTTCACTCGACTTTGCCTCTTCCCCAATCGCCTTCCTCATCTACGGTTGCATGGCATACCTCAAGTACATCGGTGCTGCCATCCTCACCCTCATTGCCCTTGCAATGCTCGCATGGAACAGAAAAAGAATTAAAGAATAATAAAAACACAACAGTTATGAAGAAAATTCTATCAATCGCTGTAGTTGCGCTTGCAGCACTTACAGCTAATGCTCAAGAAGCAGACCGTTTCGTAGGCAATCAGCATGTTCGTTTCCAGACAGCATGTCATCCACAGGATGTGATGCACTACGACACAAAGACTCTCCGCGACCGCTTCGTGATGGAGAAGGTTATGGAAGCAGACTCAATCCTCCTCACTTACTCACACTACGACCGCTTCATCTTCGGTGGAGCAATGCCAGTAAACAAGACTCTCAAACTTGAGAACTTCTGGGAACTCGGTCTTGATGTTGACAACACTATCAAGGAGAAGTATTTCCTCTATAACCGCGAAATCGGTATCGTGAACTGTGGTCAGGGTGATGGTGTAGTCATCGTTGATGGTAAGGAATACGCACTCTCTCCAAAGGAAGCACTTTATGTAGGTCGTGGACACATGCAGGATAAGAAGGGCAACTGGGTAGATGTAAACAAGTCTGTTGAGTTCCGTTCAAAGAACCCACAGAAGCCAGCAAAGTTCTACCTCAACTCAGCAACTGCACACCAGCACTACAAGACACAGTGGGTTACACTCGATGGTCGCAAGGGTTCACTCAAGGCTGCAGTTTGGGGACCGGTAGGCACAGTAGAAGAAGCCAACAACCGTACAGTCTATAAGCTCATCGTGAACGATGTACTCGAAGAAGGTCCATGTCAGCTTCAGCTCGGTCTCACTCAGCTCAACCCAGGAGCAGTTTGGAACACCATGCCACCTCACACTCACGGTCGTCGCATCGAAGCATACTACTACTTCAACCTCCCAGACGGACAGACTATCTCCCATGTTATGGGCCAGCCAAACGAGACTCGCAATGTATGGCTCCACAACGAACAGGCTATCATGTCTCCAGAGTGGTCTATCCATGCTGCAGCAGGTACCTACTACTACACCTTCATCTGGGGTATGGCAGGCGAAAACCTCTTCTACAACGACAAGGACAACATCCCCGTAATTGACATCCGATAATGGGTAAAGGAAAACTGGCTAAGTTCGCCGACATGGCGGCAAACCCATTGGTTATTGAGTGTCCTTTTGCAGCTGTGCAAGAGGGCACCTTCGAGTTACGCGGCAAGTGGCACTCGGACTTCTTCCACAACGACAACCCCATCGTATTGGAGTTAGGTTGCGGACGTGGCGAGTATACCGTAGGACTGGGCCGACTCTACCCAGAGAAGAACTTCATCGGAGTAGACATCAAGGGAGCACGCATGTGGACGGGGGCTAAGGATGCCCTCGAAAGCGACATGAAGAACGTAGGTTTCCTGCGTACCAACATCGAGTTCATCCAGCAGTTCTTTGCGCCTGGCGAGGTTAGCGAGATCTGGCTTACCTTCTCTGACCCCCAGATGAAGAAGGCCACCAAGCGACTCTCATCCACATACTTCCTGCAGCGCTATCGTCAGTTCATGCAAGAGGGCGGCCTCGTCCACCTCAAGACAGACAGCAACTTCCTCTTCACCTACACCGAAGAGATGCTCAAAGCAAACAACATTCCTGCCGAGGTATGCACCAGGAGCCTGTATAAGGAGCAGGGAGAGGACACCTTCGAGGCCCGCTCCTTCCAGACTTACTACGA
>CALBJW010000038.1 GCA_937893145.1 uncultured Prevotellaceae bacterium
CACAGTGTCAGAAACGATAAACAAACCTGTAATGAGGATGAATATCGCCAGTTTTATGCTGTGATTAGTGCCGAAGTCTATCCTCACATCCAATAGTTCCAGGAATATAAGCGCACCCACAAGGCATATTGCAAACAGCTGAATACGTCTGCATACATTGCAAACATTTTGAAGAATCATCCGCCTACGTTCATTTTCATTTTTCATACTTTTGTAATTTTGGGTTTAACTAATTGAAAACTGCTGCAAAGGTACATATATTCAGTTGGTTCTGCAATAGTCAGGGACAGACGGAATTGGTTTAGGGATAAATGTCTTCTTTGAAATAACGGTTGACAGCGCAGCTTTGATATCCGCTTTTTTAGTACGTGATACTGGAATTCTTTTGTCAACATAAAAAAGATTTAGGAAGTATGAATTGTTCTCGCATTGCAGTTTCTCAACGAAGTTCAGATTAACGATGAACCCTCGGTGACATTGTATGATGTAGACGTGCGTGGACAGGAATTCATTGAGTTGTTTCAATGTGGAACGAAGCGTTATTTTCTTTATCTCATTATCACACATGTAACAAATCTCTGCATAGTTTGCTACTGACTCCACATAGATTAACGACTCAGGAGCGAATGTCAGTTCTTGGTTGCTATTCTGTCCAACTTTCATACAAACAGCAGCGTCCTCTTCGTCACTTTGAACTGCAGATGTGAAAGCCCGATCTTCTTGATAGGAGTTAAGCATTTCGTTGATGGCACATATCTCATCAAACTCATGCTTTATCTTGCGGTGTCGATAAACAAAGACATCAATCACAAAGAAAATGATACAATATCTGAACACAATCGAATAGTAGAAAGCGAATGATGGCCAGAATTCAGGATAACCAGGCACAGTCAAATTCACTTCCAAAGGTAGGAATAGGCGATTGACAACATACAATAAGAATGCAGTCAATGGTATGCATAGCAAATAGACTCCCACAAGTGTTTTTGTTTGACCCCATATCGTTTCCTTGGTGTCAAAATGATAGCCAAAAACATAATAACTTACAAGGAGCGACAGGAAACATCCAAAGAAACAGGCTGACACCTCACACAATACGATATGAAGGAAATACCCCATAAGCGTATTGTAGGCATTGCCAAAAGGTTGGAATATAAAGAATGATATTGTCAGGAACACACATGGCTGGAGTGATTCCCATGCAATTTTGTATAATACATTTCTTTTCATGGTGCAAAGTTACTGATTTTTATTGATGTAGCCTGTCCGTTGGGATAAATTGTAGGCTTTTAGGGATGAATTGTACAATCTCAAGTTATTGGCAAACTCTACATACCTTCGCTGAATATCCCACATCCTACACTGTATATCCCACGGTATTGCGAGGTTCATAACAACTTAATACCTTTGCGCTCGAAAATGTTTCAAATATCTAATTCGAGAACAATGAAAAGAACTATTTTGTTGCTGTTCCATGTACTCAGTTATGTGGCAGCATTTGGACAAAACTTAGCCGACTCGACAGTCGTGCTCAATGAAGTGACTGTAAAATCCGTTGCACCAAAGACCAAACTTCGTGGCGATGCAATAGTAACGAAGATTCAAGGAACGGTGCTGGAAAAATCGGGCTCTGCCTATGAGATGTTGGGCAAAGTGCCAGGCATGATGATGCAAGGCGAAGAACTGGAGGTTATAGGTAAGGGCGCTCCAGTGTTCTATGTCAATGGCAGAAAACTCTTTGACATAGAGGAATTGAAACGCATGCGTAGCGAGGATATTCTTGAGGTGGAGGTGATAAACAATCCCGGTGCTCAGTATGATGCAACGGTACGCTCTGTGGTTCGCATCAGGACTCGTCGCCCTCAGGGAGAGGGTTTTGGATTTGATGTGACTGCCGGTCATAGTCAGGACCTGCGTATGGCAGAGTTTGCAGACCCATCAGCCACTCTAAATTTCAATTATCGCTACAAAGGACTTGATTTCTTTGGTATGGTGAACAACTGGAATCAGCACACCCTTCAGCGTGCTACAGCCGACCAGAATATCTTTACTATGGCAAGTGGTATCCTCAATGAGAATTGGCAAACAGGATGGGCAGACACAAAGACTGCGATGCACGGCATGAACTATGCGTTAGGCACTAACTGGATGCTGAATGAGAAGCACAGTATGGGCATGCAATTCCAGATAGACCACATGCTCAGCAACGAGAGTCCGCTATCTCTGCATGAGGATGTTTACAATAATGATGTGTTCTACAAGACCATCATATCGGAGACTTTCACTAACTACACAGCTCCACTGGGCTACAACCTAAACACCTACTACAATGGTCAATGGGGTAAGATGGGCATCGACTGGAACTTTGACTGGAATACTAAAGAAGCCACAGAGGATATGGATAGTGAGAGCGATAAGGTTCGTTCCTCAAGCACCGCTTCGAGCAATCTCCTTGCCACCAAACTTGTCGTGTCCTATCCAATATGGAAAGGTGCTCTAAATGCTGGGACGGAGATGATATGGGTGAAACGCAATATCGACTATACCATCAATCAGGACTACATCGAAGATTCCCATTCTAATACTCACGAAGACACCTACTCGGCTTTTGTGGAGTATATGGCTAACTTCGGCAAATATGGTGTGGCAAAGGTGGGTGCTCGCTACGAATGTGTAAGTTTTAACTATACCAATCTCCTCAATGCAGATGCTAATGTTCACGACACTCGTTATGGGCTATATCCGTCCCTCACTTATTCCTTGCAACTCGGCATGGTAGGTCTTTCGCTAAGTTACAACACTAAAACCGTTCGCCCCAATTTCTATCATCTGACGGATGCCACCACCTACGCCAGCCATTCCATCCTGATGCAAGGCAATTCCCAACTTCGCAATCAGATACAGCACGAATTGGGATTCAATGCTCGCTGGAGATGGATACTTGGTGCGATGAACTACAGCCAGAGTGACCACATGATTTCTCAGTGGCAATATCCTTATGCCAGTGAGCAGGTGCCTGCTGAAGAGGGAGTGTTGGTTTATCGACGCATCAACCTACCAAAGCCTGTGCGAACCTTCATCGGCTACATCAATGCCTCGCCTACATTCGGTCCTTATACCATGAACTGGACGGTTGGCTATCAGCAGCAGTTCCTTACATTGGAGTTGGATGACCCTCGTGAGGCAACAGGCAAGCGAACAAAGTCGTATAACGCCCCCGTGTTTATCGTAAATGCGAACAACACCCTTCGTCTCCCACACAACTGGCAATTAGAATGCAATCTCAATCTCAATTCGCCAGGCAATGTAAGAAACTATCGTCTTATGCGGTGGAATGCAGGACTCTCTGCTTCTGTCCAGAAGACATTCTTGCGTAATAATGCCCTCACCCTGCGTCTTACAGCAAACGATATTCTCTATCGCACAGGTCAGGACATCCTTATGGATAGTGGCGACAGCCAGATGTATCAATGCAATCGCCATTCCTCACAGCGACTGAACTTCACCCTTCGATACGCCTTTAACCAGACAAAGAGCAAATACAAAGGTACAGGTGCAGGAAAAGATGCAAAAGATAGGATGTAAGTAGGTAGTAAAGTGCCTCTATTACGCACAATTCATGAAAAATACAGACATCTTGTGAACTTCACAAATTGTCCAAAAGCATTTCACAAACTATCCTTTGTAGCCTTCAAAAACTCCCTACCTTTGCAGTGTCAAAAAAAAATTATTAACAACAAAAAAACAATTTACAATTATGAAAAAGTTTATCGCAACAATCAAGAAGGCAATCGAGGTAGTAGAAGAAAGCAACAAGCAGATGGCTCACTACCAGGCACTCAACCCAGTTTCTTACTATTTTGTAAACCGCACAATGTGGTACTAAAAACGAGAAAAGAAATTTAGTAAACCAACTTAAAAAACAACATTCACCATGATACAGTTAGTAATCTTCACATCATTCATCATCGCAGTCTCTTGCACTGTAAAGCGTGAATCAGCAAAGGCATAACAAACATTGCAATTTGCAATCCCACTTATTAATAACTTCCCCCCATCATGTCACTCCCTATTATGAAACTTTTCATAATTTGACATATAATTAACCCGACACCACGAATTAGATATTCTGATTCGTGGTGTCTTTTTTTGTTTCTAAGCGTTTCTACCCAAATGCCTCATCCATATCATAGCAGAGGTGGTGGAAGGTGTTGAAGAGGGAGTTGGACCACTTCTTGGTGGACTTGCTGTGGAGGGTGCGGTAGTGGTGGAAGTCGTTGAAGTTCCAGAGGGTGTAGTCGGTATTGCTGAAGTAGTCGCGGTAGTCGGTGAGGTTGTCGCCCTTGAAGGAAGGGAGATGAGAGGTGCCGAACCAGGCGGGATGCATCATCTGGGTGGCGAAAGCTTCGAAATGGAGGTCGGCAAGAAGGTTGTGGTGCTTCAGGACGCACCAGAGGCAAAACCAGTGGTTCTTGCGCTCTACGAGCTGTGCCATACGACCTATCCTTTCGCGTAGGTTGTTCATGTTGATGGGTTTGCCATGTAGTTCGGTGCGGAAGATGGTGTTCTCTATGTTTGATACTCGTTTTGGGTTGTCGAGTTCGTATATCATGATGGAGAGCATCTGCCACTTAGCCACTACCGTTGCCAGGGCTCGGATGTCGCTGGCAGAGGGTTTAAGTCGTACAATCTCTTCTACCATCGCGTTGAGGTCGTTGCGGTGGTTCATGTATGGGAGTTGCACAGATTCTGGGAGTTCGTTCACCAGCGCTTTGCCTGCCTCTTGCAGTATCTCCTTAGAGAGTGGGGCTCCGTTGTTGTTGAAGATGAGGCGTGTGCGGAAGGTGTCGAGGGCTGTCTTGCCTTCGTCGGAGTCCGCATAGTTGTGTATTGCCACCACGAAGAGTCGCTTCAGTTCGTCGAGTGGTAGTTCATCCTTATCACCCTTCACAAGGTGGTCAAAGTGGTAGTATAGGTAACAGAGGTAAGCGTATAGTTCGCAGAGGTGCCAAAGGCGCATCACGGGTTTCTCGCCATGTGCAGATGTTTTCTGCAATTTAGTTATCTCGTTCTGGATGCTCTCTACCGTCTTGGTGAGTTCATCAAAATGTGAAGAAGAGTCCGAATCAGCGAGGAGAGGTCCGAGGTGGGGCAGCATCTCTGCAAAGTGTCCTTCAAATCGTGGTTGCTTCACTCCATCGAGAGAACCGCCGTCGTGCATATCTTCAACGATATGGCAGATGAGTGGTGTGAAGATGTTGAACAAGGTATGGTTTAGATTGTTTCGGTGTATCACATTCGTCTCTTGACGTTCGAGAGTGATGTCCTGCTGTTGTGCGGTGGTATCGAGGTCTGCCAGGAAGCATAGTCGCGATGCCTTCATGCACATCGACTTGATGTCCATAGAGAGTTCTGTGGCGCTATATTCGCTCCATCCTACTGCGAAAGCCTCCACCATGTTGCATAGCACCACTATCTGGCTGTCAAAAGTTTCGTAATCTATCTTATATGTCTCGTTCATAGGCTTTGCTTTTCCATTAAAAGTGTGAAGTGCAAAGATACGGTTTTCTTGAATAAGTTGGTAAGAAATTCAAGAAAAAATGTTGATGTGACTGTATGTTTGGGATGTCCGTGCAGACGGATAAGGGAGTCCGTCCGCACGGACAGAGGGAAATTGCCTATATATTGTAGTAGAGAGATAAATGCAGAAAAATATGATTTTACGCAAAAACATCCAACATCCACCCAAAACAGAGTTAAGATATTGATTCGTAATGTGATAGGTATGGGTGGATGTTTGCTTAACATCCACCCAACATCCACCCGCATCCACCCAATCAGATGTTGGATGATTTATTGCCTTTTACATAAAGAAAGCAGGTAGTTCCCAATTCTTTTCCCAATAATTAAATTCTTTTGTGTCTATTTGATTGGGAAATAGTGTGGGAATTGGGAAAACGGGGGTGGATAGACCTTTTTAATGTAATTTTGCAATGCGATTTGAAACGAAGGGCATTCGTAACTGACTCGCAAAAAGAAAGTTTTACACATATTTAATATTATAAAAAATGAATACTAAAATTTCAAATTCAGAAAATGTTCAGATGATTGAACAGTTTCTTATCGAAAACTTTGATTTTCGATACAACGTACTTTCGAAGAAGGTAGAAGTACGTGAACATAAGGATGAGGCTGAGTTTGTGGCACTCACAGAGAAGAAGCGCAACTCCATCGTCCGTCTCATCAAGTTGGAGCTTGATGAAGTGACAAATGTAAAGCAGAATGTGCAGGAGTTTCTCGACTCCGAAGACATCGGTCTTTATGATCCTATCTGCGACTGGCTCGATTCGCTCCCAAAGTGGGATGGTCAGAACCGTGTGACAGAACTCTTCGGCAGAGTGCCTGGCATCACGAGCGAACAAATCTATTGGTGTTCCATCTGGATGCGTTCGACAGTGGCTCACTGGTATGGAATTGATGCCCTTCATGCCAATGAAACCATTCCGACTTTCATCGGAGAACAGGGTTGTGGCAAGAGTACCTTCTGCCACAGGATTCTTCCACCTCATCTTCGTGAGTATTTCCTTGACCACATCAATCTCTCCAATAAGTTTGATAAGGAAATGGCACTCACCAACAACTTGCTTGTCAACCTCGACGAACTCGACCAGATAGGTCCTACCCGACAGGCGGAACTCAAGCATACGGTGTCGAAGGTCAAGGTGAACGGTCGTCCTATCTTTGGGCATGAGCAGTATGACCGCAAGCGCTATGCTTCGTTCGTGGCTACAACCAACAATCCTCATCCTCTTCAGGACGCAACAGGCAGCCGCCGATACATCTGTATTCGTATTCCTGCGGGTACGACTATCAACAATGAGAAGGAGATTGAGTACGAGCAGCTCTATGCCCAGTTGGTAGAGGAGGTGATGACGATGAAGTGCCGTTACTGGTTCACAACATCCGAAAATCAGCAGATTCAGTTGACCAACAGCCAGTTTCAGCAGGAACAGGATCTCAGCACTATGCTCGAAAACTGTTTTCGCCACTCGGCGGCAAACGAGCATACTAAGCCCATCTCAGTAAAAAGTATCATTGAGATTTTGGAACATCAGTATCCTAACATCAAGAAGACTCGCTCCTTCTCCATCCATGTGGGCATGAATCTCCGTAATCTTGGCTACGAACGCTCTATCCTTCACGGAGTTGCATATTATGATGTGGTGGCGAAGTCGGTACTTTAGCTGGGTGGATGTGGGTGGATGTCGGGTGGATGTTAAGGTAACATCCACCCACACCTATCACGTTACGAATCAATGTCTTAACTCTGTTTTGGGTGGATGTTGGATGTTTTTAAGCAAAATACTATTATTTTTTATTTTTCAATCAATTACTATGGCAAGAATTATTCCAACGAAAGAAGAAGTGATAAACCGATTGGCAGCCAAGCCTGCTAATTATCCCATCTGCATGAACGCTGAATGCAGAAATAGAAATACCTGCCGACATGCTCTTGAAACCACAGAGCAGAAGATGCAGGCTGCAGTGATAACGTGCATCAATCCCCGTATGTATGCTGACGGCACAGAATGCACACAGTATAGACCTTCGGGCTCCACGTGCCACTATGCTTTTGGTATGAGAACCCTGGCTGAGAGACTCAAGTACGAAGGTAGATACCGCCTCTTCATGAACGAATGTCTCAAGCACTTCTGCCGTACAGTATATTACGATATGTACGCAGGCATGCGCGTGATAAGTCCAAAAGAGCAAGACTGCATCGTGGAGTGTGCCAGAGCTGTAGGCACAGATGTTCCACCCCATCCTTTCGATGAGTATGCAGAAGTCCCTTTGTGGTAGGAAGATATTTATCCGTTCTGGCTATTCTTTCCCGAAAGTACCAATAATCTTGTGTCGGGAGGGGGTAAGGGGAAAGAAAAAGCATCCCTTGGGATGCTTTTATGATAAATCTATCTTTTGAATTTGACTATGCAGTCTATGCAAACGGGACTTGATGTAAGTACTTCAACAAAAACATTGGCAGGATGCATATCTTCAAGATGGAGACGATCTGATATGTAATTGACGCCGGTTGTATCACCATTGTCTTGAAAGCCTTTTGTAGCAACCATACTGTCTATTTCCGTTTTTGAGGCAAGACTCTTGCACTCGATGTATGGTTGTGTAAGAATCACACGAAATAGTCCATCCTTATCACGAGTAAAACCTATGACTCGCATGATGGTCTCTGGGAAAAGGTAATTGTGAAGGGCTATGGCTTCAAGTGCACGACCAAGGGTTGCATAGATTGACGTGCGAAGCTTGATAACATGAGTGTCTCCAGTTTTGTAATAAACTTTAGCTTCTGCTCCTTTTGCTATTAATGGACCAAAGTTTTCATAAAGCCATTCTTCTGCTTCGGGAATCCACACACCTTCCGACTCTGCCCATAATTGTAACTGACGTTCCTGCTCTTCGTCTATTTCCCAGTTGCTTGGGCTTGTTCCTTGGCAGCCTGAAGCATTGCTACCTGAGCTAAGGCTTTTTCGCGTGTTGTCGCATACGATGAGCGCCCCAATGAGGAGCGGACCAGCCGAGCAGACTCCTGCATGCTCTGGTTGATTAAATTGAGGAAGGTCTCTTTTGCCATTGAGTATCTCGTTTATTTGTTGTTTTATAATTTGTATGTCCATATATTGATATATATGTGTATATTCGATGACAAAGTTACTGTTTTTCACTCTCGCTACCAAATGATTTTTGTTCTTTTTTGTAAGGGTATATGTATTTTAGGTTTATAGATTGGGTTGATTTCATTTGTTATGAAAAAACAATGCCGAACTATCACTATCTTTTGTGGTGTTTGCGGTAATTATCTTGTGTTTTTCCGTACATTATATGAATATTGCAGACAGTTTTGATGTTCATACAAAGACTATACGGCTGAGGCTACGAGACACTTCGCTTCGAAACATATAAAAATGGCGGTAACCTCACGAATGAGATTACCGCCTTGTTTATGTGAACCTTCCCATGAGTTGTGTTTACTTTGTGGTAACCACTCCCCTCCCTTTTAATGGGAGGGGTAGGGGGAGGGTCTTCTTCTTATTAGAGCTGTGGACCAGCAGCAACGAGAGCCTTACCAGCTTCGTTAGTTGTGTACTTGCCGAAGTTCTTGATGAAGCGAGCAGCGAGATCCTTAGCCTT
>CALBJW010000039.1 GCA_937893145.1 uncultured Prevotellaceae bacterium
ACTGACCGTTGAAGCGAGCGAAACCAACGATGATGTTCTTAGCGAACTTAGGCTGTACCTCAAAGAACTCGCCGTTATCAACAACTTCGCCGATAACCTTATACATATCGTAAGCTGCGTTAGGGTTCTCAGGCATGATCTCGTTGAGAACGTCAGAAACGCGGTCAACAGGGTCTGTGCAAGCTACGCGTGGAGCTTCTTCCATATTATTAGATGGAATGTAGCTAACGAGAGTACGGATCATCTGGAGACCTTCCTCCTCAGTCTTTGCTGTGAAGTGAGTAACACCTGACTTTGAAGCGTGAACAGAAGCACCACCGAGGCTTTCCTGGTCAACAACCTCACCAGTTACTGTCTTAACAACGGCAGGACCTGTAAGGAACATGTAAGAAGTTCCCTCCATCATGAGAGTGAAGTCCTGGAGTGCTGGAGAGTAAACAGCACCACCTGCGCAAGGACCGTAGATAGCTGCAATCTGAGGAACAACACCCGAAGCGAGGATGTTGCGCTCGAAGATCTCTGCGTAACCAGCGAGAGCGTTGATACCTTCCTGGATACGAGCACCACCTGAGTCGTTGATACCGATACAAGGTGCACCCATCTTCATTGCCATATCCATAACCTTGCAGATCTTCTGAGCCATAGTCTCAGAGAGAGAACCGCCGTTTACAGTGAAGTCCTGTGCGTAAACATAAACGAGACGGCCGTCGATAGTACCGCTACCAACAACAACACCGTCACCGAGAGTCTGCTTCTTCTCCATGCCGAAGTTTGTGCAACGGTGGAGCTTGAACATATCAAACTCTTCAAAACTGCCCTCGTCGAGGAGCATATCGATACGCTCGCGAGCTGTATATTTGCCGCGTGCGTGCTGCTTTTCAATAGCCTTTTCGCCACCACCAAGTTCGGCAACAGCGCGCTTTTCGATCAAAGCCTTGATTTTGTCTAACTGTGACATATTATCAATTATGAATTATTAATTATCAATTATGGATTAGTGCTCACAAAGCTCTGTGAGAATACCGCAAGTTGACTTTGGATGAAGGAATGCGATGTTGAGGTTTTCTGCACCCTTGCGTGGAGCCTTGTCGATGAGGCGGATTTCCTTGCCTTCGCACTCAACGAGAGCTTCTGCTACACCGTCTTCTACAGCGTAAGCAACATGGTGAACACCCTTACCACCCTTCTCAAGCCACTTTGCGATAGCTGAATCTGGTGATGTTGGTTCGAGAAGTTCGAGCTTAACTTCGCCTACTTTAAGGAAAGCAGTCTTTACCTTCTGGTCAGCAACTTCTTCTACTGCATAGCACTTGAGACCGAGTACGTTCTCATAATAAGGGAGCACTGCTTCAATGCTCTCAACACCTATACCAAGGTGGTCGATACGTGAAATCTTCATACGATTTGATTTGTGTATTAAGTTAAAAAATTTATATGTTAATTTGTTCTTTTCAAAAACATATTAGGAGCAAATATACAAATAATGTACACTCGCCCACGCATAAAACATACAAATATACGTCTTATTTTATAGATAACAGGAAAGAAAAGGCAAAAAAGAAGGTAGGACAATTAAAAAGTTATTGTCCTACCCTATCATATAGCCTAAAACGGCATGTTGAGTTTACAAAATGACATCAGAAGGTGCGCCTTCGCTTGGAGAATCGGAAGACACCTCTTCTGTGAAGTCTGGAGCCGCTCCATAGGCATCATGCACACTGCCTTCGAAGTACTCTTCTATCTCGCTTGTCAATTCTGCATAGTCTTTATCATAGTCCTTAATGATGCGTCCGTGTTCGAGGAGAGTGACACGAGTACAGATGTCGAATGTATGAGTCAGGTTATGTGATGACACAAGAATTGTGGCATGTGTCTCTTGGTTATAATTAGTGAGCATATACTTCATAGCCAACTGTGATGATGGATCAAGGAAGTTGAAAGGCTCATCCAGGATAAGAATCTGCGGATTGCCAAGAAGTGCCCCTACAATGCCCACCTTTTGCTGGTTTCCTGCAGATAGATTGCGGATAAGCTTGTCCTGTCCCATCACCTCACCATTCATGAAGTTCTCATATCGAGCAAGTCGATGTTCAAGTTCTGCATCTGTGATACCATAAACCTTTGCAAGAAAACGGAAATATTCTTCAGGAGTAAGGTAGTCGATAAGGAATCCATTATCAAGATATGCTCCTGTGAAGTCTTTCCAGTCCTCACACTTGGAAGTGACAAAACCGCCAACCTGCACTTCACCGCAGTCCGCTTTCAAAAGGTCGAGTATGATACGGAAAAGGGTTGTCTTTCCTGCTCCGTTATTACCAACAAGACCAATAACTTCGCCCTGATGGATAATATATTTATCTATGTCGAGAGCCACTTTCTCCCCGAAGCTCTTCTTTACTTTATCTACGATTATTTCCATATTCTAATTTCTTGAATTTCTGAAACCATCCATATTCTTGTATCTTCGCCTCATAAAACTCTTGTAAACATAGCGAAGCCAAATTGGGTGCAGCAATGTGCCTACCAGTCCTATTCCAAACATGCACCATGCTGCAACATCTTCCGAGAATAGTGTCATCAATGTGTACATCACAATCATTGGCAAGAAGAGTGCAGCAAAAGAACATATCATCTGTGCCTTTGTGCTTCCACCAGCCTTTGTGATTTTCTCGTTCAGTCGCAACGTAGTGTCATTATATGCAGCAAGTTGGAAGAGGAATGGGAACACCGTTCCACTTGTGAAGAACAGACAGCCAAAGGCATCAATCACTGTGAGCTTTCCCTTTGCTACAGGCATGATTGTGAAGAGCAATGGGACAAGAAGCATGATGAAGTTGAAGTAGTACTTAGCTTTGAGAAGCGACAATACCGACTCTTTTCTTGACATCAGTCCATCTATGTAATTGCCTTCTGCACCCATCACATTGGTCAAGGTCATCACACCAAGAACTGAGAAGCAATAAGTACAGATGTAGATACGCATGAAGTCGTTGTCATAGACATCGGTAAACGCAAACACCGAACAGAAGATGAGCATACAGGTAACACCACTAATGAACACCTTTCTGATGTTGGCATTACGCATTGGAGACTTAATCTCAAGTTTGAGGTACTCACCTATTGCACCAAACTTGTCAAGCCACTTCATCTGATTACTCTTCACCTTCTTTATGACCTCAGTCTTTGATATTTCAAAGAACACAGACTTTGCCTGAACAAGACGGTTGATATAGAAAAGAGGTACGAGCAACGCCATGATAATGACATAGGCAATAACCTTCCATTGAGCAAACCATCGCATTAACCACAACGAAGCGTAGAAGAGCGGCTGAGTGTTCTCTTCTCCAAACACCATTCGAGTGTATTTGTCATCAATAAGTCCAAGGTAAATGCATGCTGCATAGAAAACTATCGGTACTGCGAGCCAAAAGATATTCTTGTTTATCAACGTTCTCCAATACAGATACCAATAGCTGTTGAGCATGAATATGAGCCAAATGCCAATGAGGTAGCCTACGAGTCCCAACAATCCGTAAAACTGAGGAATAGCAAGCAAACCGAAAGGTACAAAGAAGAAGAACCAGAACAAGTTATATGTTCTCATTCCCATTCTCAGCAAAAACACGTTCAGCAGAAAGTTCTGCGAGATAGGAAGCAGGCGATATTGTTTAATGTCCTGTGCAGGAGTTTCTTGCATACCAAAACGGATGAAGAAATCCAACGTGAGGAATATAATCAATCCACCATCTATCATATCAAACGATTCGAGTGGGCCTCCCTCAAAGATATGATAGAATGCCACACCGAAAAACATAAGATATATTGCCCAGAAAGCAATAAAGATATATGCCATAACCTTTACAGCCATGTTCTTTTCGAACATAGGATGACGACGGTCCTGCAACCTTTGGTTCTTCGAGACAAGTCTGTAAAGGAGCAACGCTCTCTTAAGTTCCATTTACTTATTTATAGACAATTATAACCCAAGATCCGAAAGATACTTCTCTGCCTCCATTGCAGCCTTGCAACCTGAACCAGCAGCAACAATAGCCTGTCGATAAAGAGGATCTGCCACATCACCTGCAGCAAACACTCCTGGTATGTTTGTCTTTGGTGTTGGTCCATCAGTCTTGATGTAACCAATCTCGTCTGTCTCAATCCAAGGCTTGAAGATTTCCGAGTTTGGACGATGACCAATAGCAAGGAAGAAGCCATCAATTGGAAGGTCATACTTACGCTCGTCTTCCTCACCCTTACGATAAACAAGGTGTGCACCTTCTACTCCATTATCACCATAGAGACCGAGTGTGTTTGTCTCAAAGAGGATTTCAATCTTAGGGTTGTTCATTACACGGTCCTGAAGAATCTTGCTTGCACGAAGATATGGCTTACGAACAATGAGGTAAACCTTGCTTGCAAGTCCTGCAAGATACTGTGCTTCACCACAAGCAGTGTCACCACCACCAACAACAGCAACCACCTTCTTGCGATAGAAGAATCCATCACATGTAGCACAAGCACTCACGCCCTGTCCCATGTACTTCTTCTCATCGTCAAGTCCGAGGAACTTGGCACTTGCACCAGTTGCGATGATAACTGCATCAGCCTCGACTTCTGAGTCGTCATCGAAAGTAAATTTATATGGAGCTTGAGAAAGGTCCGACTTGACACAGATGTGTTCACGTATCTCAACACCGAACTTATCTACCTGCTCTCGCATAAGGTCCATAAGGTCCTGACCTGAAAGGTCTTCTGGATGACCAGGGAAGTTTTCTATCTGGTCTGTAATTGTCAACTGACCTCCTGGTTGTATTCCTTCATAAAGAACAGGATTGAGGTTTGCACGAGATGCATATATTGCGGCAGTATAACCTGCAGGACCTGAGCCAATAATAAGAAGCTTGACATGTTCCATAATTCGAGTAGTTTTTAAGATGTTATTTTAGTTATTTAAGAATTCATAAAAGGTAAAGAGAACGGACACGACTCCATTCTCTTTTTTTATTTGTTTATCGAAGGTCAACTATCTCAGCAGCAGGGAATTCCTTCTTATTGAACGAAAATTCATAAGCAGGGAACTTCTGGTTCTTGATATATGAGTTGACCGTAATCTCTGTTGTTCGCTTTGCGGTAACAGTCTTAACGTATGTAAGCTGATAGTTCGACTTGTTCAAACGAAGCGATATAGACTTGTAAGGACTATTCTTCTTGCCTGAGAGAGTTATGTAGTACTCTGTGTCAGTAGTCTTTGTCACCTTGCAGTTGTAGCCCTTCTTATATATAGAAAGGAACGCGTAAGGATTGATACGAGTAATTTCCTTCTCCGAAGGATTGGTCACGTTCACCTCTTCGTTCTCCTGAACATAGTGCCACATAGTCTTGCCATCAAACCACACTACACTTCCACTTGTTGAGCAACAGAACTTCTGTCCTGAAATCTTGATGATACCCTTTGACGACTGTCCACCAACATTGATAGTAAAACCAATCTTCACATCACCCGACTTCTTGAATGTCTCGGCTGTCTTGTCAAGAATCTTTGTGGCATTTTCTGCCGCATTCGCTACGAGTGCTGACATCATCAACACAAGAAGCATAATAATCTTATTAATCTTTCTCATAATGTTCACAAATTTAATGTTTTTACCTTTGAGACAACCTAACGTGTCTAAGGTTTAACTCCTTCACATTTTTTATCCAATCGTATTGAGCAACGACTGCAATGTGAGAGGGTCCTGAATAAGTACCTCACGAGGCTTAGAACCTATCTGTGGTCCTACAACGCCCATCTTCTCCAACTGGTCCATAATCTTACCTGCACGGTTGTATCCGATTGAGTAGTTACGCTGAATCATAGAAGTAGAGCCCTGCTGACTATTCACAACAAACTTGGCAACTTCAGCAAAGAGTGGGTCAAGATGCTTGACATCCACACTTCCTGCCATGCCACCTTCACCACCTTCAGCCACCACTTCTGGCAAGTAGAGAGGATGGAGATAGCTCTGTTGCTTTGCTATGAACTGACAAATGCTGCTAACCTCTGGAGTATCGAGGAATGCACATTGTACACGAACAGGGTCAGAACCTGAGAGGAACAACATATCGCCTCGTCCAATGAGCTGCTGAGCACCTGGGCGGTCAAGTACCACTCGTGAGTCAATCATCGAACTAACCTTAAATGCCATACGAGCTGGGAAGTTGGTCTTGATTGCACCAGAGATAATACTTGCCTGTGGTCGCTGAGTAGCGATAATCATGTGGATACCTACGGCACGAGCCAACTGTGCAATACGGCAGATTGGGAGTTCCACTTCCTTTCCAGCAGTCATGATGAGGTCACCGAACTCATCGACTACCACCACAATATATGGCATAAACTCATGACCATGTTCTGGATTGAGCTTGCGAGCCTTAAACTTATCGTTGTATTCCTTGATGTTTCGGCATCCAGCCATCTTGAGGAGGTCGTAACGAGTATCCATCAACTGACAGAGCGAGTTGAGAGTCTTGACAACCTTCTGCACATCTGTTATGATACATTCATCCTCTTCTTCAAGACGAGCAAGGAAATGATTTTCTATAGGAGTATAGATGCTGAACTCAACCTTCTTTGGGTCCACCATAACAATCTTGAGTTCGGCAGGATGCTTCTTGTAGAGGAGCGAAGCGATGATAGCATTCAAACCTACCGACTTACCCTGACCTGTAGCACCAGCCACAAGAAGGTGAGGAGCTTTGGCAAGGTCAAACATGAATACTTCATTTGTAATTGTCTTACCTACAGCGCAAGGCAACTCCATCGTACTCTCCTGATATGCCTTACTGTTCAGAACGCTGTCCATTGGCACCACACACTTCTTCTTGTTTGGCACTTCAATACCAATGGTTCCCTTTCCTGGAATTGGAGCAATGATACGGATACCTTCTGCAGCAAGCGAAAGGGCAATATCGTCTTCAAGGTTACGAATCTTTGTAATTCGTACACCCTCAGCAGGAACAATCTCGTACAATGTGATTGTAGGACCAATAGTTGCAGAAATCTTACTAATCTCAACACCAAAACTGCGAAGCACCTGAATGATGCGTTCCTTGTTGGCATTCTGCTCCACAGGGTCCACAACCTGTTGAGTGTCACTATTCGACTTTATGAGCGAGAGTGTAGGATACTTATAGTGTTCAAGGTCGAGCTTTGGGTCGTATGGAGTATTGATGTCGCCACGTTCTATTTCTCCATTACCTTTTTCTGTCTCACCAAGTTCTATGTCCATTTCCTTCTGTGAGTCTGTCGATTCAGCACCTTCAGCAGAAGTTTCTTCGCCCTCAGGTTCCTTCTCTTCACCCTGCTCAGGATTGTTTACCTTATATGCCTCATCGAAAAGGGCAGCCAAGTCACCTGCATTGGCATTCTCTTCTTCACCATCAGGGAACTCAAATGTCACGGCACTCGTCTCAGTCGCCTCAACATGTTCTATCTCCGAACCCTCTTCTTCACCATTGGATTCCTCATCCGAAGGATTGTCCTCTTCTTCAGATGCTTCGGCAGGATTAAGATTCCTTTCTTTTCTCAACTTCTTCAAGAAATTGAGTCGAAGAACATCACGGATCTGCTCCACTGTCCTTACTCCGAAGTATATAAGCATAAATACTCCAGATACAAGCAGAAGAACAAAAACGCCAGGTTCACCAATGCGCTGAACAAGATTAGTCACCACATTGGTTCCGTGATTACCTCCAAGGTTCACGAACGTTTCAAGAATTGGGAAACAGTATCCTATGAAAGCCAAGAAAATGCTTAACCATATCATAGATATAAGCATGACGATGAGTTTACGAACCAACTTCACACGATACACCTTCATCATTCTAAAAGCAAGAATAATGAGAAATGAAGGTATAATGAAAGAAGCGATGCCGAAACATTTATCTATGAAGAAATATGCCAAGTTTGCTCCCCACGAACCACACAGGTTTCTATATTGCATATTTTCGTTTGCAATATTAGAAGCATTTTCAAGAAGTGAATAATCCTCTTCGCCTGTGAAAAGATACGAAACAAATGAGAGTAGCATAAAGCCAGCAAAAACAAGCAGCAACATTCCGAGTGAAAATGATGTCATTTCCAAACGGTCTATACCTGTCACCACATCAAATGTTCCTGCCTCCTTACGCCTCACGTCCCTCTTCATCTGGTCGCGAGTGTTCATCTTCTTCTGTGTCTTCTTATTTTGTTTTTTATTTTTCATCAATTATTGTGTCAATTCTATATTTGGTTCTGCAAAGGTAGGGAAAAACACCGACATAGCACACCTTATAAATAAAAAATAAGTGTTTTTCCAGAAAAATTCGTGTTTTTCCAAAAAAAATCTTCGTTATTTGCATTTGTTTTCGATTAAAAGTCGTACCTTTGCACCCGATTTATGCCGCAGGGGCTCGAATAAGTGACCTCGTGATGGTTCAGCAGTTGCTGTTCTAAAGGTTCGCCCCACGGTGGAAAACCCTAAAATTACTAAAAACAAAAATGTACGTAATCGCAGAAATTCAGGGTCAGCAGTTCAAGGTAGAAGAAGGCAAGAAGCTCTTCGTTCACCACATCAAGGATGTTGAAGCAAACGCAACTGTTGAATTTGAGAAGGTATTGTTGGTTGACAACAATGGTGCTATCACAGTAGGTGCTCCTGTAGTAGAGGGCGCAAAGGTTGTAGCAGAGGTAGTAAGCCCACTCGTAAAGGGCGACAAGGTTCTTGTATTCCACAAGCGTCGTCGTAAGGGTTACCGCAAGCTCAACGGTCACCGTGAGCAGTTCACAGAGATCCTCGTTAAGCAGGTTATCGCTTAATCATCTCGCCTTGGGACAATCCCTGCTCTGAATTTCTAACATGGACTTAGAGCTAAAAGTCCCGCAATCATCAATTAACTTCATCAATTAACAACTAAATCGTAAAAACAACATGGCACATAAGAAAGGTGTTGGTAGTTCTAAGAACGGTCGTGAGTCTCACTCAAAAAGACTCGGTCTCAAGCTCTTCGGAGGTGAATTTGCAAAGGCAGGTAACATCATCGTTCGCCAGCGTGGTACTAAGCACTATCCTGGTAAGAATGTAGGTATCGGTAAGGACGACACTTTGTACGCACTCGCTGATGGTATCGTTACATTCAAGAAGGGCCGCCTCAACCGCAGCACAGTTTCAGTAGAACCTGTTGCAGCTGAGTAATTCGCAAGAACTCTTGAAACAGAAAAAGAAGTCCTGAACAAACCCACAAGGTTCGTTTAGGGCTTTCTTTGTTTTACATTTGAATAATACCTAATCATAATAACCTACAAACAATATGTATTTAGACAACAATCTTTACATAGCTCATTGCCCAGAAGGTCCAATCAACATGATTGGCAAGATGTGCAACCGCCACGGACTCATCGCTGGCGCAACAGGTACAGGAAAAACAGTGTCCCTCCAGGTGATGGCAGAAACATTCTCACAGGCAGGTGTACCATGTTTCATGGCAGACATGAAGGGCGACCTCTCTGGTATCAGCCAGGCAGGCAAGACATCAGGCTTCATCGAGAAGCGCTGCGTAGAGTTTGGCATTGAGAACCCTCAGTACCAGGCTTGCCCAGTACGCTTCTTCGATGTTTACGGAGAACAGGGCTACCCTCTCCGCACAACCATATCTGCTATGGGACCACAGCTTCTTGCTCGTCTCATGGAACTCAACGAAACACAAGCTGGTGTGCTCAACATCGTTTTCCGCATCGCAGACGACAAGCAGCTCCTCCTTATTGATATAAAGGACCTTCGTGTGATGCTCGACTTTGTTGGAAAGAATGCCAGCATGTTTACCACACAGTATGGCAATATCTCTGCAGCAAGTATTGGTGCTATCCAGCGTGCAGTGCTTCAGCTTGAAGATGAAGGAGGCGACAAGTTCTTTGGCGAACCTGCATTCAAGGTGATGGACCTCATCGCACAGGAAGGTGGCAAGGGCGTTATGAACGTGCTTGCAGCTGACAAGCTCATGCTTCATCCAAAACTCTACTCTACATTCCTCCTCTGGATGATGACAGAACTTTACGCTACCCTTCCTGAAGTTGGTGACCTCGAACTGCCAAAGCTCATCTTCTTCTTTGATGAAGCTCACATGCTTTTCGAAGGAACAAGCAAGGCACTTGTTGACAAGCTCGAACAGGTAATCCGACTTATCCGTTCGAAGGGGGTAGGTATATACTTCATCACCCAGTCACCTACAGATATCCCAGATGACATTCTCGGTCAGCTTGGCAATCGTGTTCAGCACGCTCTCCGTGCCTACACTCCTAAGGACCAGAAGGCAGTCCGTGCTGCAGCAGAGACTTTCCGTGCAAACCCTTCGTTCGACACAGAAGAGGCTATCAAGGAACTTGCTACAGGCGAAGCACTCGTCAGCGTACTCGATGAGAAAGGTGCTCCAACAGTCGTTCAGCGTGCCAAGATGCTCTTCCCACTCTCTCAGATTGGTGCTATTACAGCAGGTCAGCGTCTTGACATCAACGATTCTGCTCCTGCCAACATCAAGGAATATGCCAACTTCTTCGACCGCGAATCTGCTTACGAAATAATCACTGTTCAGACAGAACGCGAAGAGGCAGAACGCGAAGAGGCTAAGCGTTTGAAGGAAGAGGAGAAGGCTCAAAAGGAAGCAGAAAAGGCACAGAAGGAAGCAGAACGAGAAGCTGCCAGAGCACAGAAAGAGGCTGAGCGCCAGGCAAAAGAAGAGGAAAAGGCTGCCAAGTCAAAGTCTTCTGGTTGGAAGCGCACCATCTTCGGTACCCTCGTAACTGCCGTTATAGGTAGCCTTGCTCGTAGTGCAGGTAGCGAAATCAGCAAGACCATCACTGGCAGCAAGAAGAAGAGCACTACTTCAACTGGCAAGGACATAGCAAGCAAGGCTGCAAAGAGTGCTACAACTGCTGTTACAAAGAAAGTCAGCGAAGAAGTCCTCAAGAGCATTTTCAAGTAAAGTCATGTTGTACAAACATATTTTCTAAGTACTTTTTAGGTCATCACCACCATTTTGGGGTTACAACATTGGTAGATAGATACTTAACTCAAAAATCATCACCATTTCATCACCACTTTATCACCACTATTCTCATAAAACTCGTGGTGAACTTGTTCTCAAACATACGGAACATTGACTTCAAACATACGGTACTTTGACATTAAACATACGGAAGAATAGGCTTAATCTTCCGTATGTTTTTTTAATAAGATATACTATCTTATTTAGGAAGATATACTATCTTATTGGAGAAGATATACTATCTTATTCTACTTCTGCAAGTATTCCAAACCTGTTCTATCGAAATTTAGAGTGGTGATAAAGTGTAACCATTCATTTTTCTTTCTCCTCCAACTTCTTCATGAGTTCATCAACCTTGTCTTCGAGTCGGCGGAGCTGTTCCTTGACATCATCGTTGTTGTCTTCAGTCATCGCATCCACAAATACTGAATTGATGAACGACATGCCGATGATGCCACCAGCTATAAGGAGCAGACTGAAGTAGAGACGAATGGCAAAGAGATAAAGGGGTGCATCGCCTTCCTTGCATATACTATCAGGAATTTCGTACCACCCTTCAAGAGTAAAGAGACGGAACACGGAATATATAGAACGTAAAGGCGAACCAAAGAACTCTGGGGCTACATGTCCGAAGAGTCCACTGTTGATAAGTCCAAAAATCACTATGATAAGGAAGAAGGCTGCCAGTACCGCACTTGATGCCTTCATTGCCCTCGCAAATCCAGAAGCTAACTGCTTCATGCCTTTATCACCAAAGAAATGTATGAGTCGGAAGAAACGGAGTGCACGCAACAGTCGCAGTACCAGCAGAATGCTAAGGTCTGCCCCCATCACTGGTATAGCCCACGCTATCAAAGATGGGACGGAGAGAAGAACCAACACACCGTCCATCCGGTTCCATCCATCACGCCAATAGCCCTTCACACCAAGTACATAATGTTTCACAATCATTTCCACAATGAAGATGAGTGTGAACACGGCATCGAGCGCATAAAACGTCATCGATTCGTACCCACAAGCCTGAAGAAAGATTACTATTGAATTCAGCAATATCACCAGAAAGATGAAGTGCTCACCCTCCCTGTACCATTTCCTATTTTTCAACTCTATATGTGACATGAAAACACAATGTATTATTTCGAGCCACAAAATTAAGACTTAATTTGCAAATAATCAAAATAATAAGTGTTTATATTTTGTTAGTATCAAAAAAAAGAGTAGATTTGCAACAGATTTCTATCATCAGTATAGTATTGATAGTCTGACAGGGACAGACACCTGTCAGACATGAAAATGAAGCATGAATACCTTCGTATATCGAAGTTGTATTTATTCGGGTATTCTTACATAATTAGATAGAGTTAATGAAAAAAGCAATTGGATATATAGCGTGTTGCATGATACTATTTGTTTTATATTCATGCAATTCATCCACCCCCATAGTGACAGAACTGACATCTCATTGTGATACTTGCTATTCTGTGGGGTATTACGATAATGACCTGCTAAATCGTTTCTATTATCAAAACCTGTATTATCCAAAAGATTTGAATGAACTATTGGATGGTTGCGAAAAGGGAGTGATGCAAATGCTGACAAACCAATTTGATGATTCTGTAGAAGCAAGGAAAGTTTTTGATAATGCTGATTTGTTTTTAAAGAAAGGAAAGTCGCATAGGGTGTGGTCAGAAGCGTATTTGTATTTGTTTTACTATAAAGAATTAGAAAAAAACAAAAATTATCTGGATTATAAGGTAGAAGACAAATTTGTGGTTATTCGAGACAACAAATCGAAGAAAATAGAATTGAATTATAAGTACGATATCAATGAACAAGTTAATGATGAAGCCTCTTCGAGATGCAACAATGTTTACCTTAGCTCATTTTTCTTTGACAAGGACAGCAATATTGTGTCTATAGGCGAGGAAGAATTGAGAGAATGGGTACGAAAGATAAATGACGCAACAAGAGTTCATGACGATGATGAAATATGCGTAATGTTGGAGTTTTCTAATGGGAATTTACATCCTTACAACAGAACGTATTACAAGGATACATATAATAGCAATAAAGAGAGGGTATTGCCTGTTGTAGTGGATTTCCTGTCAAAAAGAACAGATGTTGTAAGGGTGGTGTTTCCTATTTTTGTTGTAGATACAAAAGGTCAAGGGACAGGTCAATGAACCACCCAGTCAAATCAATCATTTTTCATTTGATTCATGAACTGTCCCTTGAACCACCCCACAATATAGGCTCATTTATGAACGAAATTTAAAATTTACCTAAAGGACACTATGTTTATAAAGATGGTAAATTTATAAAAAAATAGATATAAAACAGTAACCTATGAAAACAAAAGATTTTATAATATGGAGTGGATCTTCAATCGTTGCAAGTTCTCTTGTATCACTCTTTGGGGTGCCATTCATGTTTTTGTTGGCAGCATTGGCAAGCGAAAGAGAACTGCCCCTTATCTTGCTGTATAATTTAATTGTCGAAACCATTTTATTATTGGTGCTGAAATCAAGGAGACAGAATATTCCTAATGTGTTTGCCATGATGTTGGCAAATATTCTGGTGTGGGGAGGACTTCTTTATATTTCGTTGAAGTACGATGGCAACTTTAGTGAGATGCCATTTACAACTCTCATAACAGACTATTTGGACGACTGGAAACTTATAAAGTTTGTTGCTGTCTACGCAATATGGGTGTCCATTGCGCTCATATTGGAATATGTAATCAGCATTCCAATTAGCATTTTTGTTCCTTCGGGCAACAAACTTGTCGGTACAGTAATATCTTTGATTTTCTTTACTGCATTTGTATTCGCAGTTGGCAGTGATGTGGAAATAGAAGAAAAGTTGTCTCAAGGCCCGAAGGTATTCAACATGGAGGACATCGGCATGTGTATAACTGTTGAAAAAGTAAGTGACACGTATATGACTTTACAAGTCGCGTGCAAGGACACCCCCGGGAATCCTACTATATTTTCTGTCAATCCGACCGAGTGTAGAGCACCATATTTCGAGATAGAGAATGGTAAACTGTTGGACTATTATAGTGAATTAACAATTATCAAGATAGGTGCTTGTGAAGTATTTCAAGAAGTGGAGCCTTGTAAGAAAATTCCAATGGGAAAGAGACGGAGTGTTCAAATATTTACAAAACCAGTAAGATTCAATTCAAAGGTTGTAGTAGAATGATACAATTCAAATAAAGTAAAGGTCAAGGGACATGTCAATATATGACAGGGGACAGACCCCTGTCAGACACAATTGATACAAGGCAATAATGTGGAGATTATTCCATTTGGGAATAAAGCTAAAACATTATTCAAAGGAACACTACCGAATAAAATAACCGATTTTGTATTTGATATATATTGGAATTATCAATAATAATCATTAACTTTGCAGAAAAAATGACATTTAAAAGAGAAATGGAGAAAGCCGTAAAGAGTGTGCTTGCACCTTTAGGCTATAAATATAAAGCAAAAGAGTATGCACATATCAAGCCAATCAGCGATGACATAACTCACTTGATAAGGTATGCAGATGAGAATCATTTCCGCCCACGTTACTTTTACTTGAAAATTGCAGTACAAGTCATTTCCAAATCGTTGAACGAGATTCTGTATGAGGTTACAGATGGACTGGTAGACCTGCGAAATGAATATGTCGGTCCTGTATTCCAGATGAAAAAGGAAGATAACGACTTTATATTTTCAGAGTTCTTTGGCAACCGAGCAATGGAAGAGAATATTAGCGATTTAGAAAAAGTTTATGATAGCATCATTGTACATATTTTTGAAAGATATACCACCCAAAAGTCAATCTATACCTGTGCTATTCATGATGAGATGGCGGTGAAAGACAACGTATTGGTTGGAAGTAGCTATGTTCCTCTTGCATATTATTTTGAAGGCGAGTTTGACAAAGCATTTGAATTCATAGACAACTATATCGCAAAACAAATGCGTGCCAAGGCAGACATTCCAAAATTTGCCCATGTTTTCGATGAGCGTGTTGTAAAGTTTGAAGCCATCAAGAAGAACCTTCACGCATGGATAAAGGAGAAAAGAACCTTCAAGGTTGACTCTGAATATATGCCGAAATTCGAATAAATGTCATACAGAACCTGAATGAATTTTGTACTCCTAAGTGCATAAAGAGATAAGAAAATGAGGCTTTCAACAACTAAAATTGTGGGGAGTCAGGGGCGAGTAGAGCGGAGGAATTACACCTCCACCCTCTCACAGAACCGTGCGTGAAAATCTCCCCTCACACGGCTCTTCACATTCAACGCGTTGTACATAGACAGACTCTTGGAGTATAACCTTTATGCCAATGAAAGAACAAGTGTCTGTCTTTCTTCGCTATCTCTTGTAGCCATATAAAGGCTTTGACAATCGGTTTGCGATGAAAGCGCTTATACTTTCTACGTAGCCAATAGGCAAGCACCATGTTGAGGCGGTTCATTACTTCTTCAAATTCAGTTTTACCAAATTTGTTGTAGTAATTGCACCATCCTTGTACTTGGCTTTCGATTTCTACTGCTACATGCTGAAGTTTCCAATCAAGATGCAGATGGAGTTTCCATTCTTTCATCTTTTCGTGTATCTTCATGACTGACTTCTTGCTGATGGCTGGTAGGAAATTGGTGAAGCATTGCTTCTGCCATTTGTTCCATGCCTTGCGACACTGAAACGTATAACCAAGGAAATCAAAGAAATGCTCAACACCATTCACCTTACCTCTTCGGGAGGTTGGGCATTGGACAATCTTTGTCTTCTCAGCGTTGAGTTTCAAGTGGCATTGCTCAAAGCGGTCGGTCAACACTTGCTTTAGAAATTCTGCTTGCTTCTGGCTTACGCAATGACAGATGGTGTCATCGGCATAACGTTCAAATGGAATGGTCGGATAGTTCTTCTGCATCCATTTGTCAAACATGTAGTGTAGGAAGAGGTTGGCAAGAATCGGACCTATATATGACAGGGGACAGACCCCTGTCAGACATTTACATATACACTCAAAATTTGTGTAAAAAAAACGAATACCAAGTCACTGTTTTTGTTGAAAACGGAACATCTTTTTAGGGAATAATAGGTGTTATAATGGCAGTCCTGTCACACTCTGTTAGATTCATGCTAATTTTCGCTATATTAATCCAACCCAGCCGAGTAAAAATAACAGCAATGCAATAATTACGAAGAATAAAACAAAAGGTAACATGCCTTTCCATATCCATTCTGCATGATGCTCCTTTTTATACGTGTCTGTAAAATCGTTATATCTTTCAATTATAGATTCTATAAAGTTCCTTTTCTTTAAGAAATAGCATAAAAGAGCACTTGCAAATAGGAGTGCACAAAACGAAATAGAAGCGTAACTTGAGTTTGCAAAGACCCCACCGTCTTTAACGTAACAAAGCCATGGTATGAGTGTTATAAAATAAAATGAAATGAACAGAATACCCCACAATCTGAAATAATGTAACCAGATGGGCTCCTTGTATTTTGCAGAGTAAAGGATGTTATAAAACACTCGGTCAAATATTATATGAAATATATTCATGCTGGATATAATAAACTATTGATTCTTAGGAGGTGTATGATTGGTATAATCAGTTTTTATCGTATTGTATAAACAAGTCGTAGCGCATTTAATTCCCCATTACGCAGACAACAATTGCACATCCTACGGAGATTCCTGATAATGCTAACGCTGCTGTTCCTGTACATAATAGAGCTGCGCCACCTGCCACAGTTCCCGCAATATTTATTGCTTTTTCGATGTCCGACATTTTAGAATACCCGACCCATATCGAGTAAGCACTAAACACTGTGCCTATGGCACCTAATCCTATACAAGTGTTTTTTATTGTTTGCGCCAAACGAGCATCTTTCATTATTTCCGCCGCAACTCTTTCTGCTATTTCTTGCGGATGAATATTTCTTGCCCTTTCTGCAGCTGCTTCAAAAGCTTTTATGTCATTTTCTGCACCATATTGTATCATACTTGTAAATCCACCTTCTACAGCAGCAGGAACAGAGAATACATTCAACCAATCTATGTTATCGCTAAGGTCATCTGCTGTAATTCCGCCATCAAATTCACATGGAAGGCTTGAGTAGTAGCTGGCACTAAGTTCATCCTCTGGACATTCCTGTCCTTGTGCTTCGTAAGTCTCGTAAGTCATATGCTGTGCATAAGTCAACGCACCAAACTGGATATTAAGTGACTGTTCGTTACAAATGACGTGCAAATTTACAAGAAACACAATAAATAGAATTATCTTTTTCATATTATTTCATATTATTTATTATTTTTTAAATATTATTGTCTGATAATCGTACTCGTCCGCAATAACATGAACAATGTATGTTCCTTTTTTAATATTTGGAGAAATCGTAAAAGAATGTTTTCCTGCAGGAAGAGCTCCTAAGCCATAACTCAACCTATTCAATCCAGATTCTGTGAAAATACATATCTTTGCAGAAAGGACGTCTTTGTCAAGTTCAAAATTCAAATTGAAGCTATCAACAAATGGATTGGGGAATGCGTATGACAGGGGACAGACCCCTGTCAGACAAAATAAAAAATTAAGTTGTTTTTCTTTTAACTCCCTTGGTAGAATGTTGGTAGAATGTTGGTAGAATGTTGCCCAAACATTCTACCACTCTCAATCCCTTATGTACAAAGGGTTTGAGGGGTGTTTGGTAGAATGGTAGGATGTTAAGAGCAAAAATCATTTTTCTTTTTTCACTTCTATTACTTGGAGGTATGAAATAAATAAAGTATATTTGCAGCAGTTTTGGAACAAATGTGTGATGGGAGTCTGTCACAACGAAAAATTAAAATATATGAAGTGGTTATCATTAATCGTTGCTTTGGCAATATGCGGTGTGAGTTCGGCACAGGAACTGAAGGAGAATCTGAAGTTCGGCAAACCGACTATGGAAGAGATGGAACTTGTGAAGTACGAAAGCGAACCTGATGCGGAGGCTATTGTGCTTTGTAAACTAAGGGATGAATACTATCACTATACTGATGGAGACTTCGAAAAGATTGTGGACCATAAGGTGCGAATAAAGGTACTGAAACAGGAAGGTACTGACTATGCTAACGTCTCATGCTTGTATTATGCCAGCAGGAATAATAATGGTCCTAACGATAGAATAAGAGGAATATCTGCTACTGCGTATAATCTTGAAGGTGGAAAGGTGGTTGCTACTAAGATGAAGAACGACCTCGTATTCCGTGAGCGAGTTTCTGAAAACTTGATGATGCTTAAGTTTACTGTGCCTCAGGTCAAGGTTGGAACTGTGATTGAATATTCATATACGGAGACATCGGACAATGTAGCTCATATTGATGACTGGTTTGCACAAGGCAATATCCCTGTTTTGTACACAAGCTATGTGCTTACTGTACCAGAGTGTTATGCTTTCTCTGTAGAAAATTCAGGATTAGCCCCTCTGGATGTGAAAACAGAGCCGGACAATATGACTATCCCATTGAAAAATGGTGATGTGACATCGTTGGCTACTTCTAAATATATTTTTGTGGGCCGCAACCTGCCTTCACTCAAAGATGATAACTCTGTTTGGTGCATCGACGATTATCGTAGCAAGGTGACCTGCGATTTTCTGCGCACCCAGCACCCTCTCCCATTCAAGTCCTACACATCAACTTGGGAAAACATTAGTAACCTGCTGATGGAGGATGAAGACTTTGGCGGTCGCCTCTCGAACAATTCACCTCTGAAGGAAGAGGTGGCTGCGCTCGGATTGGACAAGATGGAATCGGTGGATGAGAAGGTGGCTGCTATCTACAGTCTCTTGATGAGCAAGGTGAAGTGGGACGGCGATTTCGATTTCTATTCTAAGAAACGAGCAAGTGCGGTGCTGAAGGACGGTACAGGTTCGAATGTGGATATCAACTTCATGCTCATCAACATGCTGAAGGGGGCTGGCATTGAGGCTTGTCCGCTACTTGTTCGTATGCGCCAGAATGGACATTTGCCTTTTACCCACCCAAGTTTGAAGAAGATGAACACCTTTGTTGTTGCTTTCAGCAGAGGTGAAGAAGGATGGGGCATCGTTGATGCATCGTCCAAGTCGGGATATATTGATGTTATCATGCCACAACTCATGTCGGACAAAGGTCTGCTCCTCATGAAGAACGGAATAGACTGGATAAACCTCTCGGACAGGTGCTCTGGTCGTGAAGCGACACACATATCGGCTGAGGTTAAGCCTGATGGCACCATCGTAGGCAAGCGATCGAAGTACTATCTCCAACAGTATTCTCTCCTGTTCAAGGAATCGATGAAGGATCGTGACAGCATCGATGTGGAAGAGAAAGTGGGCAATAAGCTTGAGGCTAAAATCAAGAACTACTTGGTGGATGGCGATTTGGAAGCATTTACCTCTTCTATACGGGAGGAGTTTGACTTTGAGAAGTCTGCACAAGGTGGTGGAGACATCATATATGTCAATCCTATGGTGTTCAAGATATGGGATGAAAATCCATATACTAACGAGAAGCGTGAAGTGCCTATCGAACGCCCTATAAAGACATACGAAGAGTATGCTATTTCGCTCACAATACCTGAGGGGTATGATGTGGAGGAACTCCCTAAACCTCTTAACATAAAGAATCCTGATGGCACCATTACTTGCAGGGTTTTGTTTGCAAAGAATGGTAATGTCATAAATGTGACCTATCGCTACCAGGTGAACCGTCTTTTCTATATGACTGAAGAATATGATGACCTCCGACAGATTTACGACCTCATCTATTCGAAGTGTAACGAGATGATAGCAATTAAAAAGATGTAAGTAAGGATTATGAAACGAATACTTTGTCTTGCCCTAACTTCGGTAGCTGCCGTGTTGGCAAATGCTCAGGTGGCTACTATCATTGAGGATGCAACTCAGATTGAATACTTGTCAAGCAAGAACTGCATCTCTCATCACAAGATGGTTGTTCAGGTGAACAATGAACGAGGTTTGGATTATGCCGAATTTGGTACAAGATGCGATGACAACATCTCGCTGACTTCCTTCAGCGGAGAGGTGAGTTATGCTAAGGGCGGGGCGGCAAAGAAGATTAAGAAGAACGAACTAAAGCGAAGCGAGTATTCCAATATGCTCGCTACCGATTCGTACCACTATTCCTACTCCCCTACTCCTTCTTCATACCCTTGCACCGTAACATACGAATGGACAGAACGCAGTACTGATGCTGTGCTCGGACTCGATGTGTTCAGTCCGCAACCAGGATTTGAGTTGGACGTGAAGAAGAGTTCGTATTCTGTGACATACGCTCCCGAAGTGGAGATATTTTATGCCCTATATAATATAGGTACACAGGTGAAGGAGGAAATGCTTCAAGATGGCAAGAAGAAACTGTCGTTGGAACTGAACGACCTGCCACATATCAAGTCGGCTAAGTTCTTGCCTTCATCATATAAAGTACTCCCTCACGCATATTTCGTGCCTTCTACTTTTACCTTTGGCAAGACATCAGGCTCTCTCGCCACTTGGCAGTCGTTCGGATTGTGGGTGCATAGTCTTCAGGAGGGTAGAATGGAACTGCCCGATGCCTTGAAGGCTAAGCTTCATGAGATGACAGACAACTGTACTGACCCTTACCAGAAACTCCTAAAGGTATATCGTCTGCTTGAAGAATCCACTCGATATGTAAGCATACAGTTGGGCATCGGTGGTCTGCAACCTGCAAGTGCTGCTGATGTGTTCAAACAGGGATTTGGCGATTGTAAAGGTCTCTCAAACTATACGGTTGCGATGCTCAGAGAGGTGGGCATTGATGCTGACTATGTGGTCATCGGCACAAAGCACGAGGACCTCCCGACTGACTTTGCCAATATGGGTATGCTCAATCATGCCATTGCTAAGGCGAACATGCCTGATGGTGAGGTGTGGATAGAGTGTACCAATCCAAAACTCCCGCTCGGATATGTACATCAAGGCATAGCAGGACATAATGCTGTGATAATAAAGGCTGAGGGAGGCGAGAAGGTTCGTCTGCCTCGTTATTCCGTAAAAGACAACACGGACAGCATCTGCATCAAGGTGAATCTGAATAAGGATGGTTCTGCACAGATTGCAGTAGATGAACAGGAAAGAAACTCATTGTATGAGGATGATAAATACCTGCTTGACATTGAACCAGACAAACAGCGAAACGAATTTCGCAGTCAGCTCTCATTGCCAAATTTTGAATTTGTGTCACATTCAGTAGAACAGGTGTATCGCCAAGACAGAATAAAAGACGAGCGACTACCACAACTGAACTTAAGGTTTGAAGGCGCATGCAAAAAGTATGCTAATGTAACTGGTTCGCGCCTCTTTGTTCCTCTACTCCCTTATGGTGGTCTCTCGCCTGTTAATGCAACATCCACACGCACATTGCCCGTGCAGTTATGCGATGAAGACTATGTTCGCATCTATCATCTTGAAATGGCTGTTCCTGAAGGATACACTGTTGAGTTCTTGCCTACCGCATTGAACGAGCGCAATGAGTTTGGTTCTATTCAATCGAACGTGACTAATGCTGATGGCAAGATTATTGTTGATATCCGTTCCGAGCGATATTCTACGGTTCAAGCAGCTGATAAATATCAAGACTTGTGCGCCTTTGTCAACAAATTGTCTGACTTCTTTAATGCAAAGGTAGTGTTGAAAGGAAATTAACTTATCCTTCCAACTGACCTACAATTTCATTGATAGATTTGCAACCGTGATTGTCGAGCCATTCGTTGATGCCTTGCGCAACCTTAACGGTGATAGTTGGGTCAACGAAATTAGCAGTACCAATCTCGATGGCATTAGCTCCAGCAAGGAAGAACTCGATGGCATCGTGAGCATTCATGATGCCTCCAAGTCCGACAACAGGAATGTTGACAGCCTTGGCTACTTGCCATACACAACGTACTGCCACAGGACGAACAGCAGGACCTGACATACCACCTGTGGCGATTGAAAGGATTGGCTTACGCTTCTCGATGTCAATAACCATACCCATCAAGGTATTGATGAGACTGACTGCATCAGCACCTGCATCCTCAACAGCACGAGCAATATCCACGATGCTTGTCACATTTGGAGAAAGTTTAACGATGAGAGGCTTCTTATACACCTCACGCACTGCCTTCACCACCTGACTTGCTCCTTCGGTTGTCACACCGAATGCCATACCACCAGCCTTCACGTTTGGACAAGAGATATTGAGTTCGATAGCAGGGATATTCTCAAGTGCATTGATACGAGCTGCACATTCTGCATAATCCTCAGGACATGAACCACTAACGTTCACAATCATATTAGTATTGATGTCCTTAATCTGTGGGTAGATATTCTCACAGAAATAATCAACACCCTTATTCTGAAGACCTACACAATTCAGCATACCTGAAGGAGTCTCAACCATACGAGGATAGTCATTGCCCTCACGAGGATTGAGTGTGGTTCCCTTCACGATGATACCACCTATATCTTCAAGATTCACGAAATCTGCATACTCCAATCCGTAGCCGAATGTTCCTGATGCAGTCATGACTGGGTTCTTCATCTCCAGTCCACCTATATTAACTTTTAAATCTGCCATGTTAACTGATCGATATTAAATACTGGACCTTCTTTACAAACACACACATTGCCCTTAACTGTCTTCTCCACACAGCAGAGACAAGCACCAAGACCACAAGCCATCATGTTTTCGAGCGACACCTCACAAGGTGTTCCTGTCTGTTTTGCATAGCGGGCAACACTTACCATCATTGGCTTTGGACCACATACTGATATGCGGTCGAACTTCTCACTTTGAAGCACAGAGTGCTGAGTGACAAATCCCTTCTCGCCCTCACTTGCATCCTCAGTTGTGATATACACATCAGCAATCTCACGGAAGAGGTCAAGTTCGAGAAGGTCCTTTGCAGAACGAGCGCCAAGAAGGAACACTGGCTTAGCACCATTCTCCTTGAGATAACGTCCATACTGGAGCAATGGGGCAACACCTACTCCACCACCTACAAGAAGAACTTTCTCGCCAGCCTTCTGGACTGGAGAGAAGCCATTACCAAGTGGGAACACAAGGTTGAGTTTGTCACCCGCCTTCAATGTGCCGAGAGTTCTTGTACCCTCACCCACCATTGCAACAAGGAGCCAAAGTTGGTTGAGTTCCTTACTATAGAAATTAATTGAGATTGGACGGCGAAGGAATGTGGCAGGACTACCCTCAACCTTCACCTCAACAAATTGACCAGGCAACACATCTGGAAGTGGAGCCTCATCTGTGAGTTTGATAAGCACATAGCGTTCGTGTGGATACTCCACCGCTGCTACGGTCAAATCTTTTACATATTTCTTCATAATACTTCGATAATATAAAATTTGTGCAAATATACAAAAAAAATATTATTATGCACACAAGCAAAGAAATAATTACCGAAACTCGTTGCCATTTGCCAAATATTCATTAACTTTGCATCACTCAAGCCGGATTAGCGTAGTGGTAGCGCAACGCATTCGTAATGCGTGGGTCACGAGTTCGAATCTCGTATCCGGCTCCACACTATACGATAACAAGTAAAACTGAACATTATAAACTACACACTGAAAAAAAGACAATCATGATTATTAGGAGAATTGTGCTTATGTCCTTGATGGTGCTTGCGAGCATCGGAGCATCAGCACAGAACAAATACAACATTAAAGGTTCAATCATAGACAACGAGACAAGTGAGGCAGTAGAGGGAGCAACAGTACAGTTGTTGTCTCTTCCCGACAGTTCGTATGTAAAAGGTATTGCAGCAGACAACAAAGGCTCGTTCAACCTCACAGGAATAAACAAGGCGAAATACACGCTGAAGATTTCGTACATTGGATACCAGCCACTCTTCGTTGACATAAACCTAAACGAGAAGAAGAGCAGAACAATAGAACTTGGTGTGCTCACACTTCTTGATGATTCGCACATGCTCAGCGAAGCAACCGTTTCGGCTAACGCCTCAAAGGTGCAGGTTAGTGGCGACTCACTGGTGTTTAATGCTTCGGCATACCGTGTGCCAGAAGGTTCCACTCTTGAGGCTCTCATCAAACTGCTCCCTGGAGCTCAAGTTGATGAGAACGGCAAGATTACCATCAACGGAAAAGAGGTGACAAAGATTCTTCTCAATGGAAAAGAGTTCTTCCTGAACGACATGGAGACAGCCATGAAGAACATCCCTACCGACATGATTGAGAAGATTAAATCGTATGAAAGGAAGAGCGACCTCTCACGCATCACCGGCATCGATGATGGAGAAGAAGAGACGGTGCTTGACCTTGCAGTAAAGAAAGGTATGAACAGCGGATGGTTTGGCAACCTCACCGGCGCTGGTGGTACTGCTCACCGCTATGACTCACGAGGCATGGTCAACCGCTTCAACGACAACACCAAGATTTCTCTTATTGGCAATGCTCGCAACACACCTAACCGTTGGGGATGGAACGAAGGTCTTCGTTCTGACAAACGAGTAGGTGTAAACTTCACCGATACTCGTCCAAAACTTGACACAGAAGGTAGTGTGATGTACCGATACAATGGTAGTGATGTGATGCGTGAAGAGTCGAGAGAAACCTTCGCTGCCGATCGCGGTCCATTCCAGGAAAGCAGAAGCAACAGTTATACAAGCAATTCAAACATCAATGCAAATGCAAAGTTGGAATGGAAACCTGACTCTATGACTAATGTCTTGTTCCGTCCTAACTTGAACTACTCTCGCAACAGAGGTTCAAGCAACAGTCGTTCTGGTTCTTACGACAGCGACCCGAACCTCATCACTACCACTCCTCTCTATTATAATGAAGATGTGGCGGAATACAGCGAAAAGGGATATACGGATTCTCGTGACCCAATCTTTAACCAGCTGCTCGACATTGTTGTGAACACGAACAGAAGTCGCAATCAGTCGTACAGCAGAAGCATAGGTGCGGGAATGGAACTTCAGTACAATCGCAAGTTCAACAACAAGGGCCGTAACCTCACTATTCGTGTGACAGGAAACTACAACACAAGCTTCAACGAACAGATTTCTGCAGCATTTATCACTTACAATTCTCTCGACAGCATCAAGCGTAACAACCGCTACTTCAAGACTCCTGCCAACAATGGAAACATTGCTGCACAGGTGACATACAACGAACCTATAGCAGACAGAACTTACATACAGTTCAGTTACCGCTACCAGTATGGCTACAGCAAGAATGACCGCCGAGCATTCGTCTATGACTCAGATGCTTATCACGACCTCAACAATAGTCTTGAGGCAAACAGATACAACATCGGAGCCATACTTACCTACATGCAAGATGCTTACTATATGCTTCGCGACACTGTGGCATTAAGTCAGTTTTCCGAATACAAGAACTACAATCAATCTATCAGCGCACAATTCCGCAGAGTACGTGAGAGCTATAATTTCAGCGTAGGTTTCGATGCATATCCACAGCACACCGTTCTCAACTATAAATATATGGGAAAGGAATACCCAGAGATAAAGCGAACCGTGTTCAACATGGCTCCACGCACCAATCTGCGTTGGAACTTCGACAAGCACACCAACCTTCGCATTCGCTATCAAGGAAGAACATCACAACCTTCCATGACCGACCTGCTCGACATCAAAGACGACTCAAACCCAATGTACATCACTAAGGGTAATCCGAACTTGAAACCATCATTCTCACATAGTGTGAACTTCAACTTCAACATGTACAAGCCTGAACCTCAGCTCGGAGCTTGGGTTTGGAGCAACTTCAATGCCACACAAAACAGCATCAGCAGAAAGACCACATACGACACGGAAACGGGTGTTCAGACCAGTATGCCTATGAATATCAACGGCAACTGGAACTATGGCATCGGTGGTGGTATGAACTCTGGTATCGGCAAGAAGAAACACTTCAATGCTGGTGGTAATGTTGGTTTTGGCTACAGTCACAATGTAGGATTCTACAACAACAAAAAGGCTGCAGAAGAGGACAACCTCGACAAGAAGTCTGTAACTGGCAACACATGGGCTAACGCAGGATTGAGCACTTCATACCGCACCGAAAAACTCAACATAGAATTGAAGGGAGACATCAACTGGGGACACCTCCGCAACAATGTGAACTCTCAAGGCAACCAGGACACCTTCAACTTCTCGTACGGAGCTCAGGTACAATGGAATATGCCTTGGGGAACACAGATTGCAAGCGACATTCGCATGAGCAGCCGTCGTGGTTATTCACAGTCCGACATGAACACCAACGAACTGCTTTGGAACGCTTCAATCTCGCACTCTCTCCTTCAGGGAAAGGCTCTGACATTGAAGGCTGAAATGTTCGACATCCTGCATCAGCAGACCAATATCAGTCGTGCTGTTGATGCCTTCTCTCGCCGAGATTCTCGCAACAACACAATATACCAATATGCAATGTTAAGTGCCATCTTCCGCTTCAGCATTTATGGCGGAAAGAACACAATGGGAACCGATAAGGAAAAGAAATAAAGCCCTTTCTTTGGTTGTTTGGAGGAAAAGGAGTAACTTTGCAACTCATTAATCGCAAAAGTTCTTCAAACGACAATGGCAACAAAGGTTGAAAAGATAATACTTGGCATTGACCCTGGCACAAACGTCATGGGATATGGCTTGTTGCGTGTATATGGCAACAAGGCAGACATGATTTGTATGGGTGTGATACAGTTGTCGAAGTACGAAAGCCACTATCTGCGATTAGGCAAAATATTCAGTCGAGTGACAGAAATCATCGATGAATTTCACCCCGACGAGATGGCAATCGAAGCCCCTTTCTTTGGAAAAAATGTGCAGTCCATGCTTAAACTTGGACGAGCACAAGGCGTTGCTATTTGCGCTGCTATTCAGCGAGATATACCTATTACAGAGTATGAACCTCGAAAGATAAAAGTTGCCATCACCGGCAATGGTGCAGCATCGAAAGAACAAGTGGCTGGAATGTTGCAGCGAATGCTCCACATTTCAAAGGAAGAGATGGACATTCAGATGGATGCCACCGATGCTCTTGGTGCAGCATATTGCCACTTCATTCAGATGGGAAAACCAGAAGGAGCAGAGAAGAAATTCAGTTCTTGGAAAGACTTTATTAGCAAGAACGCAGACAAAGTACACAAGTAGCGCAGACGTGGCACATAAGTGATAATGTGTTAAAAAATTGCACAATCTCAACAATTAGTACGATATAACTTTGTTATATCAATGTTTATTCTTACCTTTGCAATTAAATATTAAATCAAAGAAAGAAAATGGATATTTCAGTAATCGTACCATTATACAACGAAGATGAATCGTTGGCAGAATTGCACGCATGGATTAAGCGTGTGATGGATGAACATAAGTTCAGTTATGAGGTGATATTTGTGAATGACGGTTCAACAGATCGTTCATGGGAAGTAATCGAATCTTTGGCAGCAGAATATCCAGAGGTTCACGGCATCAAATTCCGAAGAAACTATGGCAAGAGCCCTGCCCTCTACTGTGGATTCGACATGGCACAGGGCGATGTGGTTATCACTATGGATGCCGACCTTCAGGATAGCCCTGATGAGATTCCAGAACTCTATAGCATGATTGTGAACGACGGTTATGACCTTGTAAGTGGTTACAAGATGAACCGCAGTCAGGGCGATCCTCTTTCGAAGACTATTCCAACAAAACTTTTCAACGCTACAGCTCGTGCCGTTTCAGGCATCAAGAACCTGCATGACTTCAACTGTGGACTCAAGGCTTATAAGAATGAAGTGGTGAAGAACATTGAGGTTTATGGTGAAATGCACCGCTACATCCCTTACCTTGCAAAGAATGCCGGTTACAGCAAGATTGGAGAAAAGAGAGTACATCACCAGAAGCGTCAGCATGGTGTGAGCAAGTTCATGGGATGGAACCGCTTT
>CALBJW010000040.1 GCA_937893145.1 uncultured Prevotellaceae bacterium
ATGGTATTGGTAAAGAGGTTCGTGTTCTCGCTCTTGTTCCATCAGACCAGGCTGCTGCTGCTACAGAGGCTGGAGCAGACTATGTAGGTCTTGAGGAATATATCGATAAGATTAAGGGCGGTTGGACAGATATCGATGTAATCATCACTATGCCATCTTGCATGGGTAAGATTGGTGCTCTCGGTCGTGTTCTCGGTCCTCGTGGTCTTATGCCTAACCCAAAGAGTGGTACAGTGACAATGGACGTTGCTAAGGCTGTTAAGGAAGTAAAGGCTGGTAAGATTGACTTCAAGGTGGACAAGACAGGTATTGTTCATGCTTCAATCGGTAAGGTAACTTTCACTCCAGAGCAGATCTATGGTAATGCGAAGGAATTCATCCAGACTATTATCAAGCTCAAGCCTGCAGCTGCTAAGGGTACATACATTAAGAGTATCTTTATTTCGAGCACTATGAGTAAGGGTATTAAGGTAGACCCTAAATCAGTTGAATAACTCCGATAACTAAGTTTACAATGAAAAAAGAAGTAAAAGATACTATCATCGCTGAACTTGGTGAGAAGATTAAGGAGTATGGTCACTTCTATCTTGTTGACGTAACAGGATTGAACGCTGAAAAGACTTCTGCTCTCCGTCGCAAGTGTTTCCAGAAAGAGGTGAAGATGGTTGTTGTAAAGAACACCCTTCTCCAGAAAGCTCTCGATGCTTCTGAAGTTGACTTCGAACCTCTCTACGGCGCTCTCAAGGGTAACACAGCAATGTTGTTCTGCAACACTGCAAACGTTCCTGCAAAGCTCCTCAAGGAATACAAGAAGGATGGCATCCCATCACTCAAGGCTGCATACGCTGAGGAAGGCATCTATGTAGGTGCAGATCAGCTTGACGTGCTTTCAGCTATCAAGAGCAAGAACGAGGTTATCGCGGATATCGTTGCACTGCTTCAGTCTCCAGCGAAGAACGTTATCTCAGCTCTCCAGTCTGGTTCTCAGACTATCCACGGTGTGCTTAAGACTCTCGGCGAGCGCCCAGAATAATTTGCACATACCGTGACTCCGGTACAATGCCGGAATCTCCGGGTATCCGGAATTAATTAACTCAATAAAAAAAACAAATTAAAACATTAAATATCATGGCAGATATCAAAGCTATTGCTGAAGAATTGGTAAATTTGACAGTAAAGGAAGTAAATGAACTCGCAACAGTTCTTAAGGAAGAGTACGGAATCGAACCAGCTGCTGCTGCAGTTGCAGTTGCTGCTCCTGCTGCAGGTGGTGCAGCTGAGGCTGCTGCTGAGAAGGATTCATTCGATGTAGTTCTCGCAGAAGTAGGTGGTGCTAAGCTCGCAGTTGTTAAGGCTGTTAAGGAAGCTTGTGGTCTTGGTCTTAAGGAAGCTAAGGACCTCGTTGACGGTGCACCTTCAACACTCAAGGAAGGTCTTTCAAAGGCTGAAGCTGAGAACCTCAAGAAGGCTATCGAAGAAGCAGGTGCTAAGGTTGAGCTCAAGTAATCTCCCTTACAACCATATAAAGTTTGCTAATTATCGGCTGAATGTCGCATAATTAGCATTCTTTTTCACGCAAATCCATATAGAGTTAGGATTCATCCAGTAGATGAGTCCTGACTCTTTTATGTCTTAATCCCACTAAACAATGGCTTCAAAAATCATTGACAACAGAGTAAACTTTGCATCGATCCACAACCCGATGCCACTGCCAGACTTCCTTGACGTGCAGTTAAAGTCTTTCAAGGACTTCTTGCAGCTTGACACTCCACCGGAAGACAGAAAGAATGACGGTCTGTATAAGGTGTTCGCAGAGAACTTCCCTATCACAGATACACGAAACAATTTCGTGCTTGAGTTCCTTGATTACTATATCGATCCACCTCGCTACTCAATAGCAGAGTGTTTGGAGCGCGGTCTTACATACAGCGTGCCTTTGAAGGCTAAGATGAAACTGTATTGTACAGACCCAGACCATGAAGATTTCGGTACAGTAATCCAGGACGTGTTCCTTGGAACAATCCCATACATGACCGACAATGGTACATTCATCATCAATGGTGCAGAGCGTGTTGTTGTATCGCAGCTCCACCGTTCTCCTGGTGTGTTCTTTGGTCAGGGTATGCACTCTAATGGTACTCAACTTTATTCTGCCCGTATCATTCCTTTCAAGGGCTCTTGGATAGAGTTTGCCACTGACATTCAGGGTGTGATGTATGCTTACATCGACCGTAAGAAGAAGTTGCCAGTGACTACTTTGCTTCGTGCCATTGGTTTTGAGACAGATAAGGACATCATCCAGATTTTCGACGCAGCAGAGGAAGTGAAGACTACCAAGAAGGCTCTTAAGGAGTGTCTTGGAAAGAAACTTGCTGCGCGTGTGCTCAAGAGCTGGACAGAGGACTTCGTAGATGAAGGTACTGGTGAAGTTGTATCTATCGAGCGTAACGAAGTGATTCTCGATCGTAACACTGAGATTACTGATGAGAACATGGAGGAAATCCTCGATAGCGGTGCTTCTACTATCTTCCTTCACAAGGACGAAGAGACTGCAAACAAGTATAGCTTGATTTTCAACACTCTCGGTAAGGACCCAAGTAACTCTGAGCGTGAGGCAGTGCTTTACATCTACCGTCAGCTCCGCAATGCAGACCCAACTGATGATGCAAGTGCTCGCGAAACAATCCAGAACCTCTTCTTCTCAGACAAGCGCTATGACCTTGGTGAGGTAGGTCGCTACCGTATCAACAAGAAACTCGGTCTGAACGAGAGCATGGATGTTCGCATCCTTACTAAGGAGGACATCATCGAAATCATCAAGTACCTTATCCAGCTTGTTAATGATAAGGCTAACGTGGATGATATCGACCACCTTTCAAACCGTCGTGTTCGTACAGTAGGCGAGCAGCGCTCTAACCAGTTTGCTGTCGGTCTCGCTCGTATG
>CALBJW010000041.1 GCA_937893145.1 uncultured Prevotellaceae bacterium
CAACAGACTTTACAATTAAGACTCAAAGTGGTCAACCTAATCCGTTAAACTACAGAGAAAATAGCATTCATGTGCGGTCGTGAAAGCTTTCATGACCTAATGTGAAAGCTTTCGCGACCGCACATGAAAATATAGTTCTTTGGATTATTGGGCGTTTATCTCAATAGTAGCATTCTGCAAACCATTGCTTGTGGCTGTGAGGGTTGCTTTGCCTTGAGTGCCGTTGTTCTGGAGAACTACGAGACATTTGCCATAGAAGGCATGGCGCTTGTTGTCCTTGAAGCGTTCGAGGGAGATTGGCGAACCGTTATCCACTCCTGCTATGAAGGCGTTGCCCGATACTTCAAAGTTGACAAGGTTGGATGCATTAGGACAGAGATTGCCGTCCTTGTCGAGCACTTTGACGGTGATGAAGGAGAGGTCTCGACCATCAGCTGTGATGACTGGGCGGTCGGCTGTGAGACGGAGCTGGGCAGGGCGACCTGCTGTCTTGATAATCTGAGAATTGACAACCTGACCATTCTTTCTTGCAACTGCCATCACTTCGCCTGGTTCGTACTTTACTCGCCAGAAGGCATGGAGACGATCGGCTGTCTTGCGTGATGTGCCTTGCGACTTGCCATTGATGAAGAGTTCTACTTCATCAGCATTATTGTAGTAGCACCATAAATCGATGCTGCCATCTTCGTTGAGTTTACTTGGGGCTATGCCTTCGCCTGCATACTCCTCATCACCGAAGTTCCAGTGTGGGAAGAGGTGGAGAGTAGGGGTGTCGGTGAGTTCTGCCTTATACATATAGTAGGAGTCCTTAGGGAATCCTGCAAGGTCGATGAAACCGAAGTAGCTGCTTCGTGCTGGCCATCCGTATGGGGTTGGTTCGCCGATGTAGTCGAAACCTGTCCAGACGAACTGTCCTGCAATCCAAGGGTAGCGGCGCATGACGATGAGGTTCTCCTCGTGGGTGTTGCTCCAAGGAGCATGACTATTGTCGTAAGCTGAGCAGGAGAATGTGGCATCGTAGAATGGACGGTCCCAGCGTTCTGGCATCACATATTCCTTGTCGGATGGCATCTTGTAGTAGCCACGAGTCTGGAGAGCAGACACGGACTCAGTGATGATGAATGGTTTGCCAGGGAAATTCTCGGGAACGGAAGGGATATTGCCGTTGTGGTAGTTGAAACCGATGATGTCGAGTGCGCCCGACTTGAAGAGGTGGTTGTAAGGATTTGGTTCGTTACAGCCAGAGGTGATAGGGCGTGTAGGGTCGAGGTTGCGAACGAAGTCGGCAAGTTTCTTTGTGAGAAGCGAATTGACAGAGAGTTCCTTGTCGTCTGTGGCAAGTTTTTCGGCTGAGTGTCCGAAGTTGAGAATCATATTTGCCTCTTCGAGCGAGAGGGTGTCAGCATTGGCGTCGCTCCACTGCTCGAGAACTTCGTTGCCTATGCTCCACATCACGATGGAAGGGTGGTTGCGGTCGCGGAGAATGAAGTCGTGGAGGTCGCGCTCATGCCACTGGTTGAAGTACTTGGCATAGTCGTTTGCTGTCTTCTTCTTGCGCCACATGTCAAACGATTCGTCCATCACGATGAAACCCATCTCATCGCATAGGTCGAGAAGTTCGGGTGCTGGAGGATTGTGCGAGCAACGGAAACCATTGATGCCCGCCTCCTTGAGTATGCGGAGTTGGCGGCGAAGGGCAGAGACATTGAGAGCTGCACCAAGACATCCGAGGTCGTGGTGGTCGCATACTCCCTGTATCTGCATTGGTTCGCCATTGAGGGTGAAACCTTCAGGGGTGAAGGAGAAGGTGCGGAAACCGATGCGAGTAGAGTATTCGTCGAGGGGTGTGCCGTTAGAGTCGATGAGGATGGTTTTGAGGGTGTAGAGGTAGGGGTGCTTGTCACTCCAGAGATGAGGATTTTTGAGTGAAGAGTGAAGAGTGAAGAGTGAAGAATTTGCTACCGCTTTTGTATTCGCTGGTGCATTTGAGGTTGCCACTTCGTTGCCTTGGGCATCGAGGAGGATGGACTTGATGTTGAGGGCGATGTTTTTAGGGTTGGTAATGTCAACCTTCACGGTGACTGTGGCTTTGTCTTTGCTTACTTCTGGAGTGGTTACATAGACTCCATCTTTATTGATGTGAACTGGATTCTGCTTTGTGAGCCATACATTGCGATAGATGCCACAGCCTGAGTACCAGCGAGAGTTGGGTTGGTCGGAATTGTCAACACGGACTGCTATGGTGTTAGTCTTTCCATATTTCAGATATGGGGTGATGTCGTAGCCGAAGGAGATGTATCCGTAAGGACGAGTGCCGAGATGCTTACCATTGACATATACGGCTGCATTCATGTAGGCTCCATCGAAGTCGATGCGGATTGCCTTGCCTTTGTCTGCCTTGTCGATGGTGAAGGTCTTGCGATACCAGCCCACACCACCAGGGAGTGCTCCACCACCAGTACCAGAAGGGTTGTCCTTAGAGAAGTCGCCTTCGATAGCCCAGTCGTGAGGGAGGGAGAGGGTGCGCCAACCGTTGTCATTGAATGTAGGTTTGCTATAATCTGCTTCTTTAGTTGAAAGCATAAAACGCCAGCCCTCGGTGAAGAGCTGACGATTAGCAGATTGGGCATTAGCAAGCATTGAGATTGTTAATGCTATGAGGGAGAGGATAGACTTTTTCATTATTTCTATGTTTATCTCAGTAACTAAAAACCCCCTCCCTCATGGGGAGGGAAGGGGTGGGTCTTACAATTTTACTTCAACTTTCTTACCGTTATATTTCACTTCCTTACCTGCTGCTTCTGGGTCATAACCCTGAGCCTTGTCCTTAGAGCAAGTGACAACGGTGAATATGCGGTTCTTCAACATACCAGGGAACTCGCCTGTGCGGTCTCCAATAGTGAGAGTCTTGGTTGCCTCGTTGTACGAGATTGGAATGTTTGCATAGCGACCAGCCTCGTAACCATAGTTTGTACCCTCATCCTCGTAGAGGTTGAACTTGCCATCTGCACCCTGATAGATGTAGAGACGGATGTTCTCTGCCTTCTTGTGCTGAGTGTATTCGATAGCAGGACCGAATGGGATGATGGAACCAGCACGAACGAAGAGTGGGATGTGTTCGAATGGAGCAGGAACAACTTTGTTCTCACCACCATTTGAAGCTACAGCACCAGTGAAGAAGTCATACCATACATTGTCCTTAGGGAAGTAAACCTCACGGCTGCGTGCCTTGTAAGTATATACTGGGTTGACCATGATGGCGGGACCAAACATGAACTGGTAACCGATGTTGCGTACTGCCTTATCCTTTGCGAAGTCCATCACGAGAGGACGCATGATAGTGTAGTCGCGGAAATGAACATCGGCTGCGAGTGAGTAGATGTATGGCATGAGACGGTAACGGAGTTCGAGACAGCCCTTGATTACCTCGTATGTAGGATGACCTTCTGGTGCGATGTTCCAAGGTTCGCGGAATGGGAACTGACCATGTGAGCGGTACATTGGTGCCCACATACC
>CALBJW010000042.1 GCA_937893145.1 uncultured Prevotellaceae bacterium
GGTGGCGAACCATCATCAGTCAAGTTCTGTGCTAAGGTCGGCATGAACTACGCATCATGTTCTCCATTCCGTGTGCCAATCGCACGCCTCGCTGCCGCGCAGGCTGCAGTAGAGGAGTAATTCTCACAAATCAATAATATAAATAGGTGCAATCATCCACGTGGTGGTTGCACTTTTTTTGTATGCTGATGATTTTGTATCAGAGATTATTGCTATAATGTACCTTCTGAAACATACATCGAAGTTGCTAACTCTGATTATTCGTTAAAAATCATACACGAAATCTTACTTTTCTGTTCAAAAGTAATCGCAATTATAAATATTTGTGGTAACTTTGTGGTGTGGTTGGTGGTGTAATAGCAAAATTCATATAGAATGTATGGTTACACACAATCATGGTGAAGTACGAACAGTTTACATTGTGAAATAAAAAAGAAATGATGGAAAAATATAGGATTGAAAACAAGAGGTTAAATAGGAAAGAAGGTAAACTTAAAGTGAGTCTTTGGGTTATGGTTACAGTTTTGATGCTCTTAACGGGGTGTTCAAATAATGGTAGGAATGGTTCTATGACAAATAGGGAGGAGAATTCGGATAGTTTACAGCAAGTTATAGATTCTGTGAATCAAGATTTGGATACAACACCTTCTGAAACTAAGGATATGCCACAGTTATCTTTATTCGAGAAACTTGCGGACGATATGGTCTGTGTAGAGGTAGATACTGGTCATTTCTATATATGCAAGTATGAAGTCACACAAAAACTTTGGATGGCGGTAATGGGTGATAATCCTTCTGAGATGCAAGGCGATGATCTGCCTGTAGAACAAGTGAATTGGAATGAATGTCAAGCATTTATCGGTAAACTTAATGAGTTGACAGGAAAACATTATCGCTTGCCTACCGAAGCGGAATGGGAATATGCTTGTAAAGGTGGAAAATACTCCAAAGGGTACAAATACTCAGGAAGTAACGATTTGGATGCGGTTGCTTGGTATGATGAAAACAGTGATGGAAAATCTCATCCTGTAGGGCTGAAACGTCCAAACGAACTTGGTCTTTATGACATGAGTGGAAACGTATGGGAATGGTGCCAGGATATGCATGAATATACAGGCATGTCTCGTGGTGGCAGTTGGATTCATAATGCTCGAAACTGTGATCCTTCGCTTCCAAATGAAACTCCCCAATCGTTCAAAATCAATAGTCTTGGATTGCGTCTCGCACTATAAAACGGTATAAGATAATAGTCATCAGTTTGTGATGAAAAATGCGTACAAATTGTATTGTTCACAACTTGTACGCATTATTTTTCTATTTACGAAATTTCAAAGTTATTTTGCCCTTCCTTTATTCTTCTGCAGCCTTAGGAGCGCGGTCGTAAATGCTTTGGAGAGTGTAAGTCGAATCATTGTTGCAGAAGGCGTTGACCATAAGAGCAACAATTTCTTCTCCGTTAGCAATCCACTTTCCATTTCCATGATCCATCAAGCCGAAAGCATCATCACCTTCGAGGTCGTAACCATTATCCCAGAAGAAGGCACCCATCTTATGGTCACGGAATGACTTACAAACATATTCGAGATAGTATTTACGGAACGATTCTGCATGTTCGTTGGTGCGATGTACACAACCAAACTCACCGAAATACACAGGAATTCCGTTCTTCACATATTTATCATAAAGACGGTCGAGCATACCTGTATAAGTGCTTTCGTCGGTTCCAGGAACGATATCTTTACCAGTGTGTCCCCATTCGCTGTGCTTACCCGAACCCGCATAGTCCCATGGGTCGTAACTGTGAACTGCTATCAAGGTGCGGTTAGGAGTCTTGTCCTCTGGTATAACGAGGTTGTTGATAGTAAGGTCTGGGTTACACACATATCCAGGAATACCGATATAACGCTTTTCGTTCATGCCACCAGTTGCACGGATAGCATCCACACAAGCCTGGTTCCACTCGTTAAGTACCTGATACTGCTTTCCATTGTCGGTTTGGTTTCCACCACCTCCCCAGTTGCCATCATGAATCTCATTGAGAGTCTCGAAGATGAGCCAGTCGCCTTCTTCTTTGAATGCCTCCGCAATCTGTGTCCACACAGCAGTAAGTTTATTCTTTATCTCTTCGTTCTTGAGTGTATCATTAGCCGCAGCAGCAACATCAAGCCAAGTGAATGTGTCAGCCTTACCCTGATCAGCATGACCATCATGATGAATGTTAACGATTGCCTTCAAACCGGCATTCTTAGCATAGCCTGCTATTTCCTTAACACGGTTAAGCCACTCCTCATCAAGCTTATATTCAGGGGCATCACCTATATGTCCGAGCCATGTGACAGGAATACGAACACTTCCAAATCTGGCTGCTTTTACAGCGTCAAAAGTGGCTTGAGTAGCAGCTTGGTCGTGCCAAAGTGTTTCGTTCGACACACCATTTTCATGGGCATCCATACTGTTTCCGAGATTCCATCCGAGTCCCCACGAATCTACATATTCCAGTGGAGTAAGTTCATTCTCTTGTTCTTCTGTCTTCTGTGTGCATGAGCCAAATGAAGCAGCGAGCAATAAAGTTGTAGTGATTGCGACAAATAGTTTTTTCATTGTTGTATAAAGTTAAAAATCTGACTATTTCTATTTTTTGCAAATTTCGCAAAAAAATATCTTTCCACCAACTATTATCTCCGATTTTCTATATAATAAGTAATAATAATGTGTAAAATGCATAATTATAATCTCTAACACAAAAAAACAAGTGACATTATGTCGATGTAAAGAGATTATTTGTAACTTTGCAATCAATCATTCATAATCTATTAACTCAAACCTCAAACTAAAATGAAACTCTTAACCACTTTGTTTACATTTCTCTTTTCTGTAGGCATACATGCTCAGGAAAAGATTATTGTGACACAAAACATTCAGTATGATGAACATAAATCATGTGTTCTTGATGTAGCCCAACCAGTTTCTTCCAGTCAGACACCACGCCCAGCCATTGTCATTGTACATGGTGGAGGATGGGCAGCAGGTGACAAGCGTGATGCCGTCTATACCAATCTCCTTGTTGACTATGCTATGAAGGGTTATGTTACATTCTCAGTCAATTATCGCCTTACAACCGAAGCACCAATGCCAGCATGTATCGAGGATGTTGAGCGTTCCGTAGCATGGATTAAGGCACATGCTTCTGAGTATGGTGTTGATCCTTCCCGCATTGGTAGTTTCGGACATTCAGCAGGAGGACATCTCTCCCTTATGCTTGGTGTCAAAGGACTTGTAACTTGTGCTGTAGGTGGTGCCCCTCCAACCGAGATTGGTAATCCGAACAACCCTTGGAACGATCATCCAGAGTGGTGGCCTATCGGTCATATAAAGAAGGAGACAGCCCCAATGCTCATCTTGCAGGGTAGTGAAGACCCTATTGTTCGTCCAAACCTCACAGAAGATTTCGTAGAGAAGATGCACAAGATAGGCAATAAGGTCGAGTTTATCAAGGCTCGTGGTCAGCATGGTTTTGCCTACGACCAGGCTCTCGACATCACTCGCCCTGCTATGGATGCCTTCTATGCTAAGCATCTTCTGCACGAGGAACCATCACTCTCATGGCTTCAGATGAAAGTGCCAGATGGTGGTGGTAGTGGAGCATATAAGGCAGTGGCACTCAAGGAGAAAACACTCACCGACTTTGTAGTCTATCGTCCACTCGATATGAAGAATGCTGTTCGCCGTGAAGGCAAACTTCCTATTCTCCTCTTTGCCAACGGAGGATGTATGGACACCAGTGTGGGCTATGAACGAATGCTCACAGAGATAGCATCCCACGGTTATGTTGTTGTTGCTATTGGTGAAATGCAGGTTTACCAGTTCGACCGTAAGGAGAACAGTACACCATCATCTATGCTCATGCAGGCAATGAACTGGATTGTAGAACAATCGAAGACACCGGGCAGCGACTATTGCGATATGGTCGATACAGACAAGATAGCTGCTGCTGGTCATTCCTGTGGTGGTGCTCAAGTGCTTTTCAATGCTAAAGAACCAAGACTCAAAACCTACCTTATTCTCAATGCAGGAATGGGTACTATGGAGATGGCAGGTGCAAGTGCAAAGAACCTTATCCAACTACATGCCCCTATCATCTACATGACTGGTGGTGAAGATGATGTTGCATATCGCAATGCCGAACAAGACTACAACAGTATCAGTAATGTTCATGCCGTATGGGCAGACAATGCACAGGCTGGACATGGTGGCACATACAATCAGCCTTATGGTGGTTCGTTTGGTAAGATGGCAGTCGATTGGTTGGATTGGCATTTGAAGGGTAATACAGGTAATGCTGCCAACTTCATCACTACCAATCCTTCATACAAGGAGTGGACCATCAAGAGCAATGGTAAAGGACTCTGTAACGAACTCAAGATTAAGCAGAAGAACGGCAAATCCATCTATGGAGTTATCTGCAATCCTTCTACAAAAGGCAAGCATGGTGTGGCAATCATCTCGCACGGTTTCAATGGCACACACCACTTCGGTAAGGACTATTTCAAGACTCTCAACGACCTTGGTTATGCAGTCTATACATTCGATTTCCCATGTGGTAGTGTAAACAGTCAGAGCGACAACAACACCATGAACATGTCTATCTCAGACGAGAAGGAGGCACTCAAGGAAATCGTTGCATACTTCCAGAAGCAGAAGGACATCGACCGCAGCAAGATAGTTCTTTGTGGTGAAAGTCAAGGTGGACTCGTTTCCGCACTTGCAGCATCCGAACTCAAGAAACAAATCAGCAATCTTGTGCTTATCTATCCAGCCCTCTGCATCCCAGACAACTGGAACTCACGCTATCCAACCGTTGAGGACATCCCAGAAGTGTCCGAGATATGGGGTGTGAAACTCGGAAAGAAGTTTATGCTCGACATTCGACCTATGAAACCATACGAAACCATTGGCAACTACAAAGGTCGTGTCCTCATCGTACACGGAACAGACGATAAGGTCGTTCCACTCGACTACTCAAAGCGAGCACAGCAGACCTACAACAATGCTACCCTCAAAATCATCGAACGTGCAGGACATGGTTTCAATCCATTCGAGCGCACACTTTCAAACCAGTATGTAAAGGAATTTTTATCAAATAAGAAGTAATCTATAAAATGAAAACTAAAGAAGTATTGTAGTTTCTTAGTATTTTATATTGAAATAGAACGAGGGGCGTCATCATGATGTACCTCGTTTGTTTATTTTATTAATTCACACTAAAGCAATATAAGCAGAAGCACATATTACTTGGAAATTCTTATAAGTAAGTCTTTTAAAAGTCTTCCGCAAGTTTGACCTCATTCTTGCGGAAGAATGACCTCAAACTTGCGGAACTTTTCACTCATTTTTGCGGAAGACTTTTTCAGAGCAATAATTTATTCGCATTGATAGTGTGAATAAATTGCTATAATGCTACAATGCTACCAATTAGAGACCAAGATTCTTCTTGGCTTCGTTGGCAGCATCGTTGAGAGCCTTCTTGGCATCTTCGCCTGCTTTCTTGCCAGCTTCGTAAGCCTTGCTCTTAGCTGATTCTACGGCTTCGTTGGCTTTAGCTGCTGCTTCTGCCTTTACTTCTTCTACCTTTTCCTGAGCCTTAGCCTTTGCAGCCTCTACTGCATCGTTAGCCTTAGACTTAGCATCTTCAACTGCACTTTCAACGGCTTCTTTGCCTGCTGCGGCAGCGGCATCGGCAGCATCGTTGAGAAGTTCTGGGGCATCAGCAAGGGCAGTAACCTTAGAGAGAATGTCCTTGACTGGTGTGCCGTCGATGTTGAGGGCTGAGAGCTTTTCTTCATTATCGGAAATGAAGTTCTGAACCTTTTCTACATATACTTTAGCTGCTTCGAGTTTGCCACTCTGGATGAGATTCTGAACATAAGTCTTGATTTCTTCAATCTTGGAAGTGAGACTTGCAGTGTCCTCTACCTTGAGCTGGTCAGCAAGAGCTGTGATAGCTGTTGTTGCAGCTTCGGTTGCTTCGGCAACACCTTCCTCTTCAAGAACTACTGAGTCAGCAGGAATAGAATCGTTGTCATCACCCTGAGCTGTCTTATTACCACAAGCTGTGAATGTCATTGCTGCAAGTGCAGCCATCGCAAAGAAAATCTTTTTCATGTTAAAATGTTTTGTTAAATTAGTGATAAAATAAGATTTTGTATGGCAAAGATATGAAGTTTTTGTAACTTTGCACAAATTTTATGTTTTAATATTTATTAAATCACCCAGAATAATGGCAAAATATATAGTTAGTGATGCAAAATTAGTGGTTCTGAAATGTATTTGTTGTGTGTTTGCTGCTTTGATGCTCGTAGGTTGTGGCGAAGACCGAACTTACGAATACGAAGAGGCAACGCTGCATAATATCTGGATTTTTGAACAGATGCAGGATTACTACATTCATCATGAGTCGCTGAAGGAACAGGGATTCAAGGATTATTTTGCTTCGCCTGATGCTTATTTCGATAAGTTGAGAAAGATGGGAACGAAGGATTCTTGGTCGTATATCGTGGTTGACACTATCCATACGGATAACCACGCAAGGGGATATTTCAATCATTTCAATTCGTATGGGTTCGACTATGAGTTGATACAAGACCCTACGGGTAACACCACGAAGAGTTTTGCGAGAGTGTTGACTGTGTATGATGGTTCATCGGCTCAAAAGGCTCAGCTTAAACGCAATGACTTCATCGAGACATACAATGGATATAAACTCTCGAAGAATAACATCGAGAATTTGCAGAAGGGTATTCGTAAGGAACTCACAGTACGCAGGTTCTTCTTTAATGAATCAACACAACAGATAGACTTGACTGAGGCGGAGAGCATCACGCTGTCGGAAAGTGGATATGTGGAGGATAAAGCTTTTCCTATAAGGAAAGTATTCAATGGTGCAGAGGGCAGAAAGGTTGGCTACTTGATGTGTAACAGACTGCTCGACAAAGCAGAGGAATGGGAGAATGTGAGTTCGGATTATTCTCGTGAGATGGACAATGCCTTCGAGGCGTTTAGGAATGAGAAAGTGAATGACTTGATTATTGACTTCAGATTGTGCAACTTCGGCAATATGCAGATGGCTCGCAGAATGGCTTCGTATGTGTTGAGGGATGACCAACTGGATGATGTGTTTGCCATGACTAAATGGAACGATAATCATCAGGACAAGAACGAGGTGATTAAGTTCGACTCTTCGTTGAGGGGCAAAACACTTGGTTTGAACCGCATATATTTCATCACAAGCAAATATACTCAAGGTGCTGCAGAGTGGGTTATCAATGCTCTTCGTTATGCAATGGGTGAGGAGGCAGTTGCGCTTGTAGGACAAAAGACTGCAGGACAAAATGTGATGACTGTACATTGTGGCGACTACTATGATGAGAAGAACGAGTGTGAGGTGATTCACATCTATCCTGCTGTGGCATTCGTGGAGAATGGAGATGGCTTCTGTGACTTCTCGAATGGTTTTGAACCAACTATTGCAGAAGATGAGTTCAGCAGCTATGAATTGCTTGATTATGGTGATGAAAATGAAGTTCTGGTGAAATATGTATTAAGTATAATTGAGTAATTGAAGTTTTTGTCAATAATATTTATTTCATTGACATGCCCGACAAGTTAACGCCCACACAACGACATTATTGTATGTCTCGAATACGGTCGAAGAACACTCGACCTGAGTGGGTAGTGCGTCGTTTTTTGTTCAGGCAGGGTTTGCGATACAGAATACATGTGAAGAGTTTGCCAGGAACTCCTGATATTGTTATTCAAAAAATCAGAACATGTATCTTTGTTAATGGTTGTTTTTGGCATGGACATAAGGACTGTTCGCTATATGTCATTCCAAAGAGTAATACGGATTTTTGGATAAACAAGATAGCACGAAATCAAGCTCGCGACCATGAAACGCAATTAGCTCTTAAAGCTCTTGGTTGGCACACCGTGAATATATGGGAATGTCAGTTAAGACCAAAGGAACGCGAAATGACTTTGAAGGGATTGTTGAGAACCTTAAACTTTATCCAACTCGAAGATTCTGGTGCAAAAATGAAATATAGGTTTGAAGATGAAGAGGTGGGTATGGTTGCAGAAGATTAGGGGAGTGAAGGTGTGTTGATCATCTAATGTTACTAACTACAAAACATTTGTAACATTGACAATGTAGGGTTTGATAAATTAACTTTACCTTTGCAATACTATAAATAACTTTAATCCTATATATTCAAATGAAGAAATTATTTGTCATTTTGGCTATGGCGTTGATGGGTGCTGCAATGCAGGTCAACGCACAAAATGAAGCGATGCCTGAGGTGTGTACTCAGACAAAGATTCAAGTGAAGAATCCTTTCATCTGGGCTGATTGTCCTGACCCCGACATCATCCGTGTGGGTGAATATTATTATCTGGTCAGTACAACGATGCATGTGTTCCCTGGTGCTCCTATCATGAGAAGTTCGGACCTCGTACATTGGGAAACGGTAAGTTATCTCTTTGATGAGATAAAGGACACTCCTCGTTATGACCTTGAACAGGGTACGGTTTATGGTCGTGGACAGTGGGCTACATCTCTTCGTTATCATAAAGGCACTTTCTGGGCTTTGTTCGTGGCTAATGATGATCCACACAAGAGTATGGTGTTCAAGACTGATGACCCTGCTAAGGGATGGAAACTACATAGTCGTCTGCCTGCTTACCACGATTCGTCGCTCTTCTTCGATGATGATGACCGTGTGTATGTGTTCTCTGGTAGCGGTAACATTCGTGTGGTGGAACTTAATGCCGACCTTACTGCAGAGAAAGAGGGTGGTGTGAATAAGGTTCTTCAGTTGAACGGTAAGCCACAAGGACTGCATGAGGGTAGCCGTGTCATAAAGCATGATGGTATGTATTACCTTCTCTGTATTGCTTGGCCTCGTACTGGTCGTGAAGAGATTGCTTACAGAAGTAAGAATATTGAAGGTCCATACGATAGTAAGGTGATACTCAAGAGCGAGTTTGGTGGTTTCCCATACGCTGGTCAAGGCACTATCGTTGATGGCAAGAATGGCGAATGGTACGGTGTGATGTTCCAGGACCGTGGCGGTATTGGTCGTGTACTTACTCTCGAACCTTGTTCATGGATAGAAGGTTGGCCAATACTCGGTACATACGGTGATGGTAAGATTCCTGAGACTGTGAGTGTATTTGGAGATTGTGAGTGTCACAAGGAAGCGAATTATGCAACGATAGAACAGGATTATCAGTGGAATCATAACTTAATCAAGTCGGACTATACTGCTAACGGAAAGAACCTTACGCTTCGTACTTCTAAGATTGCTAACAGCATCTTTGATGCTCGAAACACATTGACTTGGAGAACTTGGGGACCAACATGTTCGGATACTGTAGTGATTGATGCTCGTAGTATTAAGGATGGTGATGTTGTAGGTCTTGGTGCATTCAATGGCGATTCTGGTCTTCTTTCAATCAAGAAGGTAGGAAAGAAAACATTCCTTGTGTTCGAAGAGCAGAATGTACAACTCAGCAACGATACAAAAGCAATTACAAATGTAGAACGTAAGGAGGTTGAAATAGCAGAAATTCCTGCTGGCAAACTCAAGGCTGTGCATCTTGCAATGAGTGGCGACTTCAATCCTGGTAAGGACATTGCAAACTTCTACTATAGTCTTGACGGTAAGAAGTGGAAGCAGGCTGGTGGTGACTACAAGATGCGTTTCGATTATCGTCGCCTCTTCATGGGTAGCCGTTATGCTCTGTACTACTATAGCACAAAGACTGTTGGAGGAAGTGTAAAGGTTGTTCTTCCTCGTGAGGTTGGAAAGAGTATAAAGTAGTTTGAAGTGTAAGATTTAGTGCGGTTAAAAGAAACTAAGTTTTTGCGCAAGCGCCATATTTAGAAAAACAGTAGAGAAACAGACCAAAACAAGAAAAAACAAAATTATTAAGGCAGTGTTTTGTTTTTTTAGGTTTTTGGTCTGTTTCTTCGTTGTTTTTCTTACTATATTGCACGAAGGGCACTACTAAACCGTTATTTCTTCTTGAAATTCCATTTAGAGTTATCACTCTTGAAATCGTACTTAGCAAGAGTTGGGTTTGAGTCACTTATGGAGTAGAGAACATATTCGGTATTTATGCCAGCCTTTCCTGGTATAACCTTTGGCATGATGCGGAATGTTCCGTCTGTAAGCTGTTCTATGCGCCAGAGCTGTTCGTCGGCTCCAGTGAATGAAGGAACGGAAGTCACTTCCATATCTGCTGTGGCAGCAAGAGCGCGGTCTGTACCAGCAATGGTAATCTTGAAGTAAGGATTAGAGAGATAACCACCTGCTTCAGGAACGGCTGTGATAGTCCAAAGCTGATGAGGACGGAACATATAATCACCTATACGAATGCCAATATTGTCTGATGACCATGATGACTTTACTTCATCGAGTGTCTGGTTTGGAATAACCTTTAATGGTTCGTTGGTTGCTCCACGACCGAAGCTGCCACGCTGACGAGGAACATTCATACGTTCGAAGTCAACAGCGAGTTCAAGACTATATCCACGACGCTCAGACTGAATAGAGTAGGTACCTTCTTCAAACTTATCGCCACCAACAGGCCAGCCATTCTTCCAGAGAAGAGGACGGATAGCAAGTGTGCTACGACCACTCATGTTGAAGTCTGCCTCCCAATGGAAAGAGAGAATCTCAACGCCTTCATCAATGACTGTTCGACCAAAATGGCCTGCACCAACAGCATTTTCTTTTGCATTGATAACCATCTTTCCACCACCAGCAAGCATATCACGACCTACATTGTCAATATAAGGACCTGTTACCTTCTTGCTACGACCACAAACGATATTGTAAGTTGAGTTTACACCATCGCAACAAGTGCCATGTGTGCCGAGAAGGTAATAATATCCATCATTATAAATAAGGTCAGTAGCCTCACAGTCGATAGCAATATCCTTTGCCTTGTTCCCCTTAACTCTGTAGCCAGTCTTTGGATCAAGTTCGATGAGACGGATATTTCCAAAGTATGTACCATAGGAAACCCACATACGACCAGTTGTAGGGTCGAGGAGAACACCAGGGTCAATAGCGTCGTTGTCCTCCATACCATCAGAAGATGCAACCTCTACTGCCTCTGTATATTTGAAATCAGGAGATTTAGGATCGAGTGTCTTGTTCCACATAGTGAGGATTCGACCATTATGACCACCACCAAGACCACCGCCTGTAGCACCATAAATGACAAGATAACGATCGCCAATCTTAATGACATCTGGGGCTGCACCACCACCAGGACGCTCTGCACCACCATGCCATGACCAACCATCATCTGAGATAAGTCCGCCACCACCTGTGCCGAAAGTGTACCACTTACCATCACATTCTGCAAGGGTTGATGGGTCGTGAATCCAAGGTTGACCAATCTGTGCGAATGATGTTCCTACTGAGAAACTTAACGCTATAGTTGAAAGTATATAATTTAATTTTTTCATTGTCTTTAAGGTTTAATAGTGAAGTTTTTGATTGGATTGCCTTGTTCGTCGATGAGTCGAACACAGAAGTCACTCATACCAGGACCATTGATTACGGCACAACGAATGATGTTGCGACCTTTCTTGAGGTCGAAGCGAGGTGATGTGCCATCATCCTTAACCATACGGCGGTCACCAGAAAGGAGAAGTTCCTCCTTACCATTTACCCACCACATAGAAGCTGAGTTTGAACCTGCTGCAAGACGAACATTCTTTATCTCTTCAGGACAATCAATGACTGTGACAGCCCAGTAAAGCACTCCGTATTCCTGAAGTTCGTTGCCAGTAGCAAAACGGAAAAGCTTCATGTTGAAACGGTTTGCTTCAAGTTCGTGCCAAGCAAGAGATTTACCATCAACAACCACCTTGTCGCCATCCTTTGGGAGAATAGTCTGCTGAGCGGCGAAGTATTCCTTATTGAAGTTTTCACGAAGATAAGTATCAGTAAAGACTGTATTGCTTCGGTTTGGTTTGTTGATTGGTTCAAGAACCATCCAACGACGAATGAAACCATCTTCATCTGGCTTAGAAACAGCTGGGAGAGTCTTGAGGAAATACTGTTCACGAGGTGCTTCTGTAAGAGTAATCCAATCTACCTCAGCCTCTGCTCCGAGATTAGTGAGTTTGAGGTCAGATACACCAGAAGGCATTGGCTTCACGGTTACATTCACTTCATCCCATACTCCCTTAGTAGAAGGAATAGAGAGAACTGCACTGTATGAACCGAGTTCAAGTTTCATCTTTGTAGCAGAAGTAGTCTTGACACGAATACAAACATTCTGAGCAGCCGCACTCTTAGGGTCAACCTTATTGAACTTAACCCAACCATTCTTAGGCATGATAGTTTTCCATCCAAGGAAATAGTTGAGAGTGTCGTGATAATCGATATAAGCCTTACCACCAATCTCGCTGTAACGGTCAATCTGAACAGGTTTGCGAGCATCGCTAATACCTACACCACGAAGTGTTGGTTTAACTTCCTGAATTGTTCCATCAGGATTGAAGAAGAGAGAGTCGATACAAGCAGAACGGTTCTTGTCGAACGATGGAGAGTAGTCGTTGTGATGATAAAACAGATACCACTGACCTTTGAAATTGATGATGGAGTGGTGGTTTGTCCAGCAACCATTAGCATGTTTCTGCATGATTGTTCCCTTGTATTCGTAAGGACCAAGTGGATTCTTCGACATGGCATAGTCGAGCTGCTCTGTCTCACCATTCTTGAATACAGAAGGATAAGTGAGGTAATAGTTGCCGTTGTATTCAAATACGAATGGTCCTTCCTTGAGTCCTTCACCAGGCAAATTGTAACGAACTGGTTCACCTTCAATGGACATCATATCTTTACCGAGCTTGGCACCAACAAGTCCACCCATTCCCCAGAAGATGTAGTTATTACCATCACTTGCCTGGAGAACACAAGGGTCAATACCATTAATGCCTGCAATCTGCTTTTCTTGTGGGGTAAACTTGCCGAAGTAGAGATTGTCGGCTATTGCAACACCAATACCGAAACCACCGCGACGACCTTCCAGTGGTTTTGCTCCATCAGGGAAATAGAAGTAATACTTTCCTTCATGCTCAATACAATCTGGAGCCCACATTGAATAGCCTTTAGGATTACCCCAAGGCACATCTTCTTGTGAGAGAATAACTCCGTGGTCGGTCCATTCTACAAGGTCGGTAGAAGAGAACATGTGGTAGTCCTCCATACAGAACCACTTGCGTTCTGGTTCGACAGGACTAATGATGTCATGTGAAGGGAACATATACACTCTTCCATTAAACACACGAGCTGTTGGGTCGGCAGTGTATTGGTTACGAATAATCGGATTTTGTGCCGAAACTGTACCAATACTGATACATGCCAAAGCGAGAGAGATTAGTTTCTTTTTCATATAATGTATAGTTAGAATAGGTTATTAAGTGGATGTTCGTTATTTTTTAGCATTATTAAAATGCTCAACCATAGCCTTTAGGTTTGCCTCATTATACATGTTGTATCCGTGTCCTCCTTCTGGTTCGAAAACCGAAGAAATGCCCTTTACTCCCCTTAAAGAAAGTGCTTCAAAGAATTGTTTGCCTTGACAGTTTGGCACAACATTATCCTTCAAACCATGACAAACACGAATAGGAACAGTTTTCTCGTTGATGTAGAAGATAGGGCAGAGGAGGTTGTAGGCATCTTCATGGTCAGGATATGCAAAGCCCATGAGAGCATCTTCAGGCTTAGGACTCTGTTTCTTTATGCCGTCACAATCCATGTTCATAAGGTCGATAGGACCAGACCATTCACAACAAGCAAAGACCTTACTGCTCTGCTTTGTGTATTTGCCTAAATTGCCTTCGATGTCCATCTCTGTAGTACCAGACTTTGCTATCTTAACACCATTGGTTGCAGCACAAAGAGATGCAAGGTGGGCACCCGATGAGAAGCCTGATGTTCCCACGAACTTCTTATTGAAATGATACTTCTTTGCATTACCTCTCACCCAACGAACAACAGCCTTGATGTCGTTGATTTGTGCTGGATATTTGGCATCACCACTACTTCTGTGGTTAGGACAAACAACAGCATAACCAGCATCAAGAAGTGCTGCACAGATAGTGTTGATGTCAGCAAACCCTTTAGAGCTATTGCTGAACCAAGCAGAACCATAGATATGAACAATGACTGGCCAGCCACCCTTAGGACATTCACCCTCAGGGATATAAACATCGAGAGTGTGGTATGCCTGACCATCATCAGCATAGTTGAGGTCGGCAAACTTCTCCGAATACTTGGCTTTAGTATCCGATTGCTGATTTCCTCCAAAACCAAACTGTGCACTTGCAGTCAATGATGCAAAGAGGAACATCAAAAGGAATGAAAATGATTTTGTTTCCATATTAACAAAGGATTAATTATTTAAGTTTTATGACAAATGACTTAAGGTCATCATCCTTGCTTGAATTGCCGACAAATACTTCATACCAACCAGAGAGGATGCGCATGGTATTTGATTCGGAATCCCAACATTCGAATGATTCACGAGGAAGTGGAATGACTACCTTAGTTGTTTGACCTGCAGAAACGGCAAAGCGTTTAAATGCACGAAGTGATTTTACTGGTCCATCAACATCATTTATGCGGCGAATATAAACCTGAACTACTTCTTCACCATCACAATCTCCATTGTTAGTAAGTGAAAGTGATACTTGACCTTTCTTATATTTTACATTAGAGATTTCGAAGTTTGTATAACTCAAACCATAGCCGAATGGGAAGAGAGGAGCATCTTTAAAGTAACGATAAGTGCGTCCCTTCATTGTGTAATCTTCAAAGTCTGGGAGTTGTTCTACGTTCTTATAGAAGGTAATAGGAAGTTTCCCTGAAGGGTTGTAGTCGCCGAAAAGTACATCAGCAACTGCTTCACCACCACATTCTCCACCATACCAAGCCTGAAGAATAGCTTCTGCATTGTTGCTTTCTGGTACAAGTCCCATAGCAGAACCTGAACAGTTCACATAGATGAGTTTCTTTCCAGCCTTGTGAATCATCTCGATGATGTCACGCTGAACTTGTGGCAACTCGATGCTTGTTCTGTCACCACCCTTGAATCCAGGGAAGTTTACTCGCATTTCTTCTCCTTCAAGTCGAGGAGAGATACCACCAACAAAGATGACTGCATCAGCATCCTTAACGGTGTTGAGGATTTCTTCATTTGAATAACTAACAGTATGACCTACATCGAAATGCAGAACTGCAGAACCCTCATTTTGCGAATAAAGAAGTTTGATGTTGTATGTCTTGCCCTTTTCAACAGTGAAGTTAATCTTCTTGTTGCGAACTCTATCTTCATTTTCTGGATACCAATCGTCGAGAAGGGTATCGTTATCTACGATAAGACGACAACGGTCGGAATAACGAAGGGCTAATGAGATTTTTTCTGTGTTGTTTGAGTGAAGAACACCTTCGTATATTGCAGAGAAATTATAGATGTTGACACCTGAAGCAAACGAAGTAGCACCAGAGTTGTCGAGTTTCATGGCAGTCTGATAATAACTTCTTGCAGCACGTTCGCCTTCAAAGTTCTGGTTGTTGTAGTAATATGCTCCGACACCAGTATAAACACCATCAAAGCAACGGATATTATCAAACCAACTATCGGTAACAGTGCTCTCAGCAAGTCCACAAGCACGAATGTACTTCACATCACCAACCTTCTGGCGAATACCATCAAGTATAGTGGTAGTGTGTCGAGGAAAACCGTTGTAATTGCCCCAAAGCATAACAGAGTCGGCAGCATTTGGACCAACAACAGCAATCTTCATATCCTTGCGAAGAGGAAGAATATTATCCTTGTTCTGAAGAAGAACCATTGATTCACGAGCCAATTTGAGAGCAATGTCATGATGTTCCTTGCTTGCAATCACTTCAGGACCAATCTTTCTCCATTCAACAAGTTCATCGGAATCGAAATCACCAAGTTCGAAACGACCTTGAAGCAATCTCTTCAAAGAGATATTCATCTGCTCTTCAGTAACCTTACCAGCTTTGACAGCATCAGTAAGAGAACTGTAAGCATTTCCACATTCCACATCAGTACCAGCATAGAGAGCCTTGGCAATACCTTCTGTCTTGTTAGCAGATACCTCATGTGCTCCCTTTGTCCAGAAGTCGTTCAATGCCCAACAGTCACTTGTCACGATGCCCTTGAATCCCCATTCATCACGGAGAATCTGCTGAAGATAACGGTTGTTTCCACAACATGGCTCATCATCAATACGCTGATAAGCACACATAACTTCCTTCACATCACCTTGCTGAACAAGAGCCTTGAAGGCTGGCATATATGTTTCCCAAAGGTCACGTTCTGGTAAGTCCTGTACATTAAAGGAATGTCTGTTCCATTCAGGACCAGAATGGACTGCAAAGTGCTTTGCACAAGCAAAAAGCTTTTGATACTTATGATTGCCAGTACCTTGCAAACCACGAACAACAGCAAGTCCCATCTTTGTGGTGAGGAATGGGTCTTCACCGTATGTTTCCTGTCCACGTCCCCAACGAGGGTCACGGAAGATATTGATGTTTGGAGTCCAGAACGAGAGTCCTTCGTAAATCTTACAACGACCTTCCTTGCGAGCTATATTGTTCTTAGCACGAGCTTCATCACTTACAGCATCATAAGCCTTCTGCACAAGTTGGTCATCAAAAGTAGAAGCCATACCCATAGTGATAGGCAGAACAGTAGCTGTACCATTACGACCAATGCCATGAAGTGCTTCGTTCCACCAGTTGAACTGCGGAATGCCAAGACGAGGAATAGCAGGAGAGGCATGTTCCATGAGTCGAGCCTTCTCCTCAAGAGTGAGCAGAGAAATAAGATTGTCTGCTCGCTCTGAAGGAGAAAGATTAGGATTCTGAAATGGATATTGCTGAGCATAAGAGCTCATCGACATTGCAGCAAAAGTCAATGTTGCGGTAATGATTCTTTTAAAGTTAGTAAATTCTTTCATAATGTTAGTTTATTTATAGTTTTATATTTGTCTTCTTTCCATTGTAATTTACGGACTTATTCTTTCCATTCACTTGAACATTGAAGATGCGTTCCATCTGCATTCCAGTAAATGCTCCGTTGCGATTGCTGATTGTGAGCGATGATTTCTTGTCATTCCACTTGAGGGAGATAGTAGAATACTCACCCTTCTCGTAGTTGTAGTTGTCACCTTCGTCTTCATACAAAGTGAACTCTGCATCGGCACCAGGATAGATGTTGATGTTGATTGGCAATCCCTTCTGTGCATCAGAGTATTCCTTTGCCTCAGTAGTAGGGATGATGCTACCAGCCTTCACGAAGAGAGGAAGCTGAGAGATAGGAGCATCAGCAGTAATCCACTGTCCACCAGAGAGTGTGTTACCAGTCCAGTAGTCAATCCAGTTAGCATCTTTAGGCAGATATAGCTTGCGTGATGAAGCACCAGCATCGGTAACAGGACAAACAAGAATGTCACCAAACATATATTCATCCTTGATGTCACGAACATCTATGTCGTTAGGGAAGTCGAAAGCAAGAGCACGAGCCATAGTATATGACTCGAGGGTTTGCTTCGCTGCCATACTATATATATAAGGTATCATGGTGTAACGAAGATTTATCATCTTCAGAATAGCATCATAATATGTAGTGCCTGGCTCACCAAACTGCCATATCTCACGAGGAGTATCGCTACCATGACTGCGGAGCATTGGGAGGAAAGTACCCCACTGGAACATACGAGTGTAGTATTCCTTATAGTTGTCATCCTTCACACCCTGTGGGAACTCTCCCTTATAGAACCAACGACCACCGCCACGAGTGAAGAACGAACCAACATCTACAGTCCAGTAAGGATTGCCTGTAGTCATATAGTTGAGACCAGCAGGTATCTGTTGTTTGAATGATTGCCATGAGGCATGAGTGTCACCATTCCATACAATAGTGCCATATCTCTGCTGACCAGCGTAAGTAGAACGGGTGAGATTGACAACACGATGGCCACCACCATACTCATTTGCAGTTTGAGCACGCTGATTTTCGTAGATTCCCATACTGTGATAAAGAGAATAGAGACTACTGCGCTTTGCACCAAGAGCCTCACTCAACACAGTCTTGTTCAAGTTCCATCGGCGTTCATGTTCGCCCCAACCATATTGCACTCCATTTACAGGTTTTGGAATCTGGTTCCAGTCGCCATCAAGAGGTTCACTACTGTCGCACCACCAAGCATCAAATCCTTTTGAGAAGAACTCATCATTGGCATATTTCCAATAGTGCTTTCTTGCTTCAGGATTGAACACATCATACACCGAATGTTCGAGCATGAAACCACGTTCGCGAAAATCCTTCTCCTCAGGGCAGTATTGTGGATTAGGCCAGATGCTCACCATGAGCTTAGCATTCATGGCATGTACCGAGTCAGCAAGAGCTTTTGGATCTGGATAATACTTAGGATTCATCTTCATGTAGCCCCAACCCTCAGGCCAATAGTTCCAGTCCTGCACTATCATGTCGATTGGAACATGGCGGTCACGATACTGTTTGAGCGTACGAAGAATATCATCAGACGAAACATAACGCTCCTTAGACTGAGTATATCCAAACAGATATCGAGGCATCATCGACACCTTTCCTGTGAGGTAATGATAACCACTAACCACATCGTCCATCTTATCACCCTTTATGAAGTAATAGTCGAGTTCGTTAGCATCGTCATACTCAATATAGCTATCCTTGAAGAGCATAGCACATCCAGCATCAAACAACAGACCATATCCCTTAGTGCTGCTGAGCATTGGCACGAAAGCTTTCAAATTGTGCTGAGTAAGGTAGAGAGTCTTACCGTTGAGGTTCATGTAGTCCTCCATGTGAGCACCTAGTCCGTAGAGTCCTTCATCGGGAGTGAAGTCGAAGCGGTTGCGGAACACTTTGCGAACTACAGACAGAGTCTTTCCTGAAGCATCCTTTACAGTTACCATACCGTTTGCAGTTTCCTCCATGTGAGCAGTCTTGTCATCATAAATGATTTTGTTGTCAACGATTGTTTCAGTCTCACGAGGATTAGTTTGATTTTCTGCAAGGAGAACCTTACCCGATTTCTTGTCCTTGAATGTCAAGGAGTGAGTCGTGTTGTTGAGTTCCACGATGAGTTCGGTAGAAGTAAAGGTTGTGACATTGCCCTTTTCCTTTATGCTATACTTAACGTTCTGCTGCATGTAGGTACATACTCCAGTATCGTTGCTCTTGAACTTTGGAGTCTTGTCCTTTGCATTATTATCTACAGGACTCCATTGCACTCTAACTATGCTTGGAGTAATGAAATCAACCCTCAGGTCTTCTTGAGCAGAAATGCTCAGTGACACGAATAATGTTGACAATACTGAAAAGAGAAATTTCTTCATATTTGTATATGTGTATTTTAGTTTTCGTTGTTAGGAATAAGCACTTTCTTGTTATTGTTGATGAAAATGCCGTGATGAGGTTCCTGAACCTTACGACCAGAAAGGTCAAAATAATCATTCGATGAAACTGAGTTCATGGCATGATATTCAACTGATGTTATGTCGGCATTAGCCTGAATACCAATCTCTGCTGCTGAAGTCCAAGCATTACCATTGATTTCCGACTTGGCAACAAACTTAATGTATTTGCCTGGAGTTGCCTTTGAAAGCTTTGCAATCTGGAGTGCAGTAGTGTTCTTGAACTCACCACTCACTACAGGATTACCCCAGTTCTGTCCGTCAACAGAGAGATAAACTTCGTAAGCCTTAACCATACCGTTTGAATTACCATCCTGACGAGAGAGGTAAGTGATGGCTGTTACTTCGTAAATCTTATTCATGTTGATGATGATGGTATGAGGACAACGAGGTTCAGAACCATTCCATTCTGTGTGCCAGAACGAGGAATTGTTATTGTCGAATGCCTTTGTTGCTTCATTTCCTGAATGCTGACTGTCAGCAGAAACAAGTTTCCAACCAGTCTTGTTGATGTACATATCAAAACTATATGTCATCTCAGGACTCTGCACAAGACCATCTGCCACACAGTATGCCTTGATAGTACATGCATCGTTATGAGTGAATGCAGTAGAATACTTCTGATATTCTCCTCCATCAATGCTATAGTAAATTGTTGCATTCTTAGTAGGAGAAGTCATCTTGATTCTGCCTGCAGTAGCTCTTTCACAACTAACAGCTTGGCATATAGGCATATCAACTCGAGCAGCACTTGCTTTATCTACATCCTTTGTAAGAGGTATGATGAAGAAGCGGAATGCTGTATTCTCTGCCTTCAACTCATACTTGTCGAGTACATCAGGACCACAACTATTATTGCCAAGTCCACGTGTTGAAGCATCAAGGTTTACAATGGTTTGTGCACAAGACTTGAACTCCTTAGGGTGCTTTGCACGTGTTCCACCATTTGTGTAGTTATCTTCTGGGCGGAAATGAACAGCCGAACCTGCCATTTGGTCTGGACAAGAGAAGAGCAAACCTGTACCAGAATCATTTGTCAAAGCCATCCAACGAACTTCTTGTTTTGTACCATGTTCCTGTGGCTTAACATATTCTTCGTACTGGTCAGTAACTGTACTCTTGTAAATGCCTGGCAAACAAGCTTCTTTACGGTCACGATAGTTGTCCCAAGGACCACGACCAAACCACTCGAACTGTTCCATTCCTGCTGGCATCTCAAGACGGAAACCAATCTTTGGAAGGATAGTTCCTGTACATGAAGGTGAGATGAATGAGTTTACCATGATTGTACCATCTGCACTAACAATGAAGTTGAGTGACACATCAAACTTAGTGCCATTAGTGCCAGTGTAAGTAGAGTTCTGAGTAAGATTTACCAATTTTCCATCATCACTCTTTGTGTATTCTGTTGATGTTCCTTTTGGGGTGAGCTTACGAATACCGAGATTATCCCATGTGCCAGTCTTTGAACCATCGTTATCAGTAGGAAGACGGAAGGTATTCAGTCGCAGATATGAACTGATGAGTTGTTCCCCTTTATATATATAAGAGGAGAGAGTGCCGTATGTCTTCGAGAACTTCATCTCGAAATCCGAACCTGTGAGAGTGATAGTCTGCGACTCATCATTTATAGAAATGGCATCCTTATCCTTGACTGCCATGTCAATATCAAAGTAATCCTTTGTTGGAGTCTTGATAGAAACCTTCTCTTCTGCCACTACATAACCTGCCTTAGCCCAAGGAGTGTCTTCCTTCTGAGTAGCAGTAAACTTGATGAACATCTCTTGACTCCAATCGCAATCCATCTGGAAAACTGAAGTTGGAAGGCTGATTGTGGCACTATCTGCTGCAGCAATGCTCTTGTCAATGATGCCACTCTCAACAACATCACCATTCTCCCACATTATTTCGTACTTAACATCATACTTAGATGTTGGGAGGAATGCCATCTTATTACGCATAATGAAAGTAATCTTGTCCGTAGCAGCCTTCACTTTCTTGAAGTCAATAGGCTGATAAATCTTCTTTGTATTATAAGACTTGGCAGTCAACGACCAGTCTGGTTTAACAAGACCATTGATACAGAAGTTGCCATCGTTTGGATTATCTCCAAAGTCACCACCGTATGCCCAATAGTCTTTACCTGATGCATCCTTTGCAAGCAAACCTTGATCCTTGAAGTCCCAAATGAATTCTCCAGTAAGGCGAGGATACTTCTCGTAAAGGTCGTAATACTCACGAACATTACCCATAGAGTTACCCATAGAATGACTGTTCTCACATACGATGTAAGGCTTGTTCTGCTGAGCCATCCATTCCACTTGTCCAAGTCCAGGATACATGTTACTATTCACATCAGCATAATTGCTGTTTCCCTCGTAGTGAGTAAGACGAGTCTTATCGAGAGCTTTCACAGCTTTTGAAACATACTCGAAGTTATTTCCATTACCACATTCATTACCAAACGACCAGATGAAGATACAAACATGATTGCGCATCCAACGAACATGGTTCTCAGAACGCTCAACCATTGCATTGCGGAAGAGTTCGAGTGAAGAAATCTTTTGATGTGCATGACACTCAACATCTGCCTCAGCAAGTACATAAATACCATACTTATCGCAGAGGTCGTAGAAGATAGGATCGTTAGGGTAGTGCGATGTACGAACTGCATTGATGTTAAGTCGCTTCATAGTGAGGATATCTTGTTCTATCTCCTCGTCTGTTATTGCACGACCATTTATTGGACTGAAATCGTGACGGTTAACACCATGAATAATGATGTGCTTACCATTGATAGTAAGTGCACCATCATTACGAATGCCAACTTCACGGAAACCAACTTTACCACCACGAACATCGATAGTCTTTCCTTCTGCATCCTTGAGTGTAAGCACAAGGTCGTAGAGGTTTGGTTCTTCTGCACTCCACAACTTTGGTGCTGTGACATCAAAGCTAAGGTTCATGTTCTTATCTGTTACCTTTGCTGTTGTTGATGCAATCTCTGTACCATTTTCTTGTACACTTGCCTCTACTGTACAACCAACAACACTTTCGCCTTCAAGCGAGAGTTTGATGTCTGCTTTTGCATTAGTGAAGGTATTGTCGAGGTCGGTTGTGAAGAAATAATCACGAATCTGGTTCTTTGGTGCAGACCAAAGGAAACAATGGCGGTTTATACCTGTAAGTCGCCAATAGTCCTGACACTCAAGGAATGAGCCACTTGTGAAGCGATAAACCTGAAGAGCAATAGTGTTTTCGCCTTCAACAAGATAGTCTGTTATCTTGAATTCGGAAGGAACATAAGAATCTTCGCTATAACCAATGCGCTGACCATTTATCCAAAGATAGTAACCATGACCAACACCATTGAAACGAACATATACATCTCTGCCATCCCAATCAGCAGGAACAGTAAACTTACGACGATAAGTTCCTACAGGGTTTGGCATATTGCTATTGTACTGGAACCATGATGGACGATCTGCCATTACGGAATATGTCGATTCGTTGAATGAGAACGGATAGGCAACATTGCAGTAAAGTGGTTTGTCCCAAGCTTTGTTGTTACGAATACCATATACCTGCCAACTTGCAGGAACATCGATGTTACCCCATGTTGCATCATTATAGTCCTTTGCACAAAATGCTGTCGAGGCGAGAGTAGGGTTCTTTACCCAATGAAACTTCCATGTACCATCAAGCGAGAGGAAATAAGGCGACTCACTCATGTTGTTATTCTTCACATCGCTTGTTGATGCAAAAGGAATGGAAAGGGTATGTGCCACCTCACGATTCACACTTGTTATCTTTGGATTATCCCATTCTTTACCTGTCTGTGCATTCACAACTGAGGTTGTTAAACCCATTAAGAATGCTATATTAAAAAGGGTATATTTTAATGATTTTTTCATTATATATTTAGTTTGAAATTATACATACGGAAGATTGATAAAAGTCTTGCGGTAAAATGACCTCAAACTTGCGGAAGAATGAGGCAACTCGACCGCAAGTTTGAGCTCATTTTTGCGGTCGTGTTTTTGCGGTTGTCTAATTACTTCTTATACAACTTCTTACCTTTGTGTATCAAGATACCTTTTTTGTTTGCAGAAACCTTTCGTCCTTCAAGTGAATAGTAGGCATTATCTTGGTTGTTTTCGAGGTTTGTTTTGACATTTTCAATACCTACAACAACACGTTCTGTGCTTCCTGTTTTCTTGAGGGTGATGCAGTCGATGCTTGGCATCCATGCTGATTTGTTGTAGAGACGAATAGTGTTTTCTCCAGGTTCAAGTTCTATTGTTATAGTCTTTGTTCCAACAGAACCCCAACTGCCCGAATTGCAAGAAGTAAATGTCTTGACATCCTTACCGTTTACATTAAGAATCATGTTGCGATTTTCACCAGAGACATACTTGATGTTAAGTGTGTATTGACCACCATTATCACTATAAACATTTCGCCACTGTATATCGTTGTTTGCCTTTCTACCCAACCATCCTGCGACCATTCCGCCTGAAGCAGAATTGTTCTCCTCATAGATGGCAGTCTCTGCTGCTGCATTGTTATAGATTTCCTGATAACTGCTGAGGTAACCACATTCACCTTCATAAAGGATTCGTTCAAGTCGTTTCTCTGCAACAAGTTTGTAGATTCGTGTTCCATGTGCAGGAACTCTAACCGCAAGTGTTTCTTCAACAGGGTCAAGGTCCTTCTTTTGGTAGAGGTCACGAACCTTAACACTACCTGCAAGGTCAATATCTTCAAGTTTAAGACTCATGTCAACTGCTCCATCAGTTGGATTGTAGAATGCAACGGCACGAGTATTTCCATAAAGATTTTCAAGGTCTTTTACGAGAATATATGTATCACCAACTCGTTGTGCGACGTATGCCTGAATGCAAAGTGTGTCTTGGTTGAGTGCGATGAGTTCTGTGTTTCGAAGAAGGTTAGAGGCCGTTGTGTTGATATTGCTCATATCACAACCAATAAGAAGAGGACTTGACATGATACACCACATGCCAAAATGTGTTTTGTCTTCCTCAACACTGAGTGTGCGTCCCACTTCGAGCATATCCATATCATTAAAGTGTCCACCATAACAATAGGCAGAAAGGTAAAGGTTCTGCTTTAATATGTCGCGAACCGAACCCCATGAGCAGTTGATGTCACCTGTTGTGCGCCACGAACAAGCAATGTCATGAACCCAGTTGCCAGGATAATCCCAACGACACACGTTCATGCGAACATCATCACGACCAGTCTTTGCAATGGCTGCAGCAATAGCTTTGTAACGAGTTTCGCAGTCAAGATTGAGATGTTCACTGTTATGATAATCCACGCCTCCGCAGAAGTCAACCTTGATGAAGTCAAATCCCAACTCATTGAAGTAGAACTGGCAGTCGCGTTCATCAAAGCGATAAAGACCAACATCGTGTGCAATAGTATCACCACCATGATAGTTACCACATGTGTTCTTGCCGCCATCAGAGTAGATACCTGCTTTCAATCCAAGTCGATGGATATAATCAACTACGGTCTTCAAGCCGTTAGGAAAACGAGTTTTATGAATGTATAGTTCTCCAGTCTTTAGGTTACGACCTCCAAAGAATCCATCGTCTATATTAATATATGTATATCCTGCCTTCTGAAAACCCTTTTGTCTCATGTTTAATGCCTGGTTCTTTATGGTCTGTTCATTGATGTTCAGACCGAAAGTGTTCCAAGAACTCCAACCCATTGTTGGCTTCTCTTGGGCATTAGCACTAAGGGAGACTATTGAAAGTATTGTTAAAATTGTTTTTATATGCTTCATATATATAATAAGGTGTATGTTATTTTATGTACTTATTTCCGTTCTTAATGTATAAGCCCTTTGATGGTTTAGCAATTCTTCTGCCGTTAAGGTCATAGATAGGGGATGGCGAGACAGCTGTATTATCAAGTGGTAGAGTAGTGATTGATGAAGGAGTTTCGCCATCATCGGAGAGGAACACAGAACCGAGATAACATACTGATGTTCCATTCGAACTGAATGTTACTTTGCAGATATGTGAAGGGTCGAGTTTACGACCTGATGCTGTTATCATGTTGTCGAGTTCAACCTTTACTGTTTTACCATTTCCGAAAGAAATGACGTATGGTTCGGACCAGATGTTTGGCGAGTCGTAAATGCGAAGTTCAAGTTTGTTGGTTGTGGTACGAACAATGTTTGCAACAAGATATTTGAAGTCGGATATATCCCAAGGCTCAGGGTACTGCCATCCTGCAACACCTGAAGGTGAGGTCTTGAGCGACTTGGATGCTGGCAGGAATGAGCCTGTTCCGATGATAGATGGGTTGAACTTTGAGGTGTCGAATGGGAAACCGTACCATGATTCTACTGGTGTTTTTTCTGGGACGACTTGGTTGTAGTCGAGTTCTTCAAAATATTCCACAGGAACTTTCTGCTCTGTAGTGAACCAGTCTATATCGATATGTCCACCTGTAGCCTTTGTGGAATAGTTGAAGATGTAGTAACGCTGACCTACAAAGTGGTCGAGGGTATAGCCCATTGTCATAGTGACACCAAATCGTGTATAACCTGTTGTTGGCTGATAGCTATAGTAATAGTTGCAGGCATTTGTGCCGAAATTGGTCAATGCACGCAGATAAATGATGTCGGAGGTGAGTTCTGCTCCTTTCTTCTCCTCTTGGAATGAAGGTTTCTGACTGTCAAACTTATAACGCTGACTAATAAGATACTTCTTGCCGTTCTCCATCTTCACACCGATAAATGAGTATGGATTCTGCACAATGGCGAGTCCTGCAATGTCGCCTTCCTGCATACCAGAGAGGTCAAACTTAACAGTTCCGTAGTTTGGTTTCCAGCTGCTACTTGCTGTAGCATTAGGAGAATAGCCTACGAGACGCTGAGTAAGAGAACCTCTTGCCCAAACAAGATTGTCAGTTACTGTGCATGAATAGAGGCGCATCCATCCTGGACGTTCGGTGAGTGACCAAGCACTCTTCTGTGGATTATGGTTCCATTGCCACTGAAGGGCGAGAGTGTCGCTTGAGAAGGAATCGTTAGTTGGTAGGTATGTTCGTGGATATGTTGCTCCAACATCAGGTTTCTTGTGTCTTGCTCCATTACGACTTACATCGCGACCATTGTCACCAATGATTGGCCAACCGTCCTTCCACTGCACTGGTTCAAGGAAAGGAGTACGACCAATAGCACCAGCATCCTTGAAGAGTATGGTCCACCATTCGCCAGTTTGCGTTTCGATGAGTGCTCCTTGATGTACAGCATCGCCTTGGAAGAGTGTGTATGGCACTTCTTCATAAGGTCCCATAGGGTTCTTACTGCGGTAGATAGTTTGTCCTCTCCAGTAGCCACCAGTTGTTACATAGATATAGTAGTAGTCACCAATGTGGTACATACGACTGCCTTCATAGCCATCTTTATTGAATACAACCTGTGTGCTTGAAATCTTTGCAAGGGTCTTGCCATTCAATTTGTTGACAAAGATATTACCAATACCACAAGCTACATATACATTGCCATCACCATTCTCGCCATCATCAAAGAGCCATCCTGCATCGTAGTAATGCTCTGGCCAGTATTCCATTTTCCATTCTCCTTCAGGATTGGTGGCAGTGAGTAGGATATTCCTACCGTTGTCATAGCCATTTCTACCGTAACTGATAAAGTAGATGTAGAACTTCCCGTTGTGATAGTTGAGCGAAGAAGCCCACATGCCTTGTGCATAATGAGAACCACCATTGAGAAGATTGTATGCATCGTTGTTCTCTATCTGAAGCAGTGGATTGGCACAGTATTCCCAGTTGACAAGGTCCTTCGACTTGAGGAGCGTTGCACCAGGGAAATGGTACATGGTTGTTCCTATAAAATAATAGGTGTCACCAACTCGTATCACATCACAATCAGGGAAGTCTGAATTGATAATTGGATTAACGTATGTACCGTCGCCACGGTCTGCTGTCCATTTATATGTAAAATCTTGTGCATGAACTCTCCATCCACATGAAGAGGATAGGAGAGTCATGACACTAAGTTTTATAGTGATTAAGGTGATTATGGCTATGAAACGTTTCATTCTTTTTTAGAAATTAATCTTTAATGTTAATGGTTACTGAATTGAGAGCTGAGGCATCAGATGTGTTGCCATAAAGAACTTCATACTTACCTTCCTTTGTGTGGACAGTATTTGTGTTCTCATCAAACCATTCAAATGACTTGGTGTTGAGGGTGATGTTGGCTGTTGCTGTCTGTCCTGCCTTTACTTCTACACGTTGATATGCACGCAACTGATAGAGTGGACCGTTAGGGTCTTGAGGATTACGAACATATATCTGCACTACCTCTGTACCGTCCTTTGCTCCTGTGTTCTTAACAGGAATGGTAAGGGTGAGTGAGGAATGTTTGTCAGTGAGTGTCTTTGTTGATGTCTTTGCATCACCTATCTCGAATGTTGTGTATGAAAGTCCATGACCGAATGGGAAGAGTGGTTTCTCGTTTCGCATATAACGATAAGTACGACCTTCCATGTCGTAGTTCTCGAAGTCAGGAAGTTGTTCGGACGACTTATAGAATGTGATAGGGAGTTTGCCGCTTGGATTAACCTTTCCATAGAGTACATCGGCAACTGCTGTGCCACCCTGCATACCGGCATACCATGCTTGAACGATAGCATCACAGTTCTCAGACTCTGGGAGAAGGGCGATGGCAGAACCAGAACAGTTAACGAAGATAACTTGTTTTCCTGCAGCCTTGAGTGCCTTGATGAAGTTTCGCTGAACAGCTGGGAGTTCGATATGTGTACGGTCGCCACCCTTGAATCCATCGATGTTTACTGGCATTTCTTCGCCCTCAAGACTTGGAGCTATACCACCAACAAACACAACCTTCTTAACTCCTGCGAGCTGCTTAATGATGTCGTCGTAGTTGATGATGGATTCTGTTCCGATATTTACCTTGATGCTTGCACCGTATGTATGGATATGTGAGAATCGAATCTCAATCTTGTATTCCTTACCTGCCTCGACCTGTATTGGGGTACGAGTAGGAGTTACTCGCCATGTGCTGTAGTGCTGTTTGCGTTCACCATTGACATAGACATCAAAATTGCTGATAGACTCAACATTAACAACTACTTCACCAGACTTCTTTGGCTTGAGAACAGTTTCGTACTTTGCGCTGAAGTCCTCAAGTTTCACACCTGGTGCAAACTGGTAGTTACCAGCTGTAGTCTTAGAGAATGGTGCTGTGTAGTATTGGGTTGTTACTGGTTTGCCTTCAAACTTAGTGTTGTTCCAGAATGTTCCCTTGATACCTTTTTTGCCATCAAAGTTGAGTTGGTCGAAAAGGTGAGTAACAATGCGGTTGTCTGTAAGGTCGCAACCTTGACGGTAGATGATGTTCTTGTTGTAGGCACCAATACCATCGAGGATTGTAGCAGTAGTAGTTGGTGTACCATTATAGTTGCCCCACATCATTGTTTTGTTGTCGGCATTAGGACCAATTACTGCAATCTTCTCATTCTTCTTGAGTGGGAGGGCATTGTTATTATTCTGAAGGAGAACAATGCTCTGGCGAGCCATATTGAGTGCAAGGTTAATATGCTCCTTACATTCAAGTACAGATGAAGGAATCTTGCTCCATTCCACCTCTGAAGGATCGTCCATCTCACCAAGGTCAAAGCGACCTTCAAGAAGACGAATGACATGTTTGTCAACTTCTGATTCTTTGATGAGGTCTCGTTTTACTGCTTCAGGAATACTTCTATAAGCATAATTGTAACCACACTCTACATCTGTTCCTGCAAGTGTTGCTCGTGAAGCGGAATGGACTGCATCAGAAGCAACCTTGTGTGACTCGTGAATATCGGACACAGCACCACAGTCGCTGACAACAAGATACTTAAATCCCCATTCATTACGGAGAATGTCTTGAAGGAGTCGAGTGCTTGAACAACATGGTTCGTTGTCGTAACGCTGATAAGCACACATCACTTCACGAACTTTTCCATCTTGTACAAGGGTTTTGAATGCAGGAAGATATGTCTCCCACAAGTCACGAGCCGAGATATTGTTTATGTCTGCTTCATGTCGAGTGTATTCTGGACCGCTATGTACTGCATAGTGCTTTGCACAAGCCCAAAGTTTGCGATATTTGCTTTCTTCTGGTCCTTGAAGACCACGAACTACGGCATTACCCATCATACCAGTAAGGTATGGGTCCTCACCGTATGTTTCTTGTCCACGTCCCCAACGAGGGTCACGGAAGATGTTTACGTTTGGTGTCCAAACACTAAGTGCATGGAATCGAGTGACATCTGCCCCCGACTTCTGCAATTCGTTCCATTTTGCACGAGCCTCAGTACTAACAGCATCAAACACTTTGTAAACCATCTGGTCGTTGAACGAAGCAGCCATACCGATTGGCTCTGGGAAGTTTGTTACATTTCCCATGTTTGCATAACCATGAAGTGCCTCACTCCACCATTGCCAACGCTTGATGCCAAGACGAGGAATAGCAGGAGAATCATCAAGCATGAGCTGTGCTTTCTCTTCAAGGGTTAGGCGACTGCAAAGGTCAACTGCTCTTTCGTGTGCAGAGAGATTTGGGTTCTGATATGGGAATTGTTGTTGTGCAAAAGCCTTTCCTTCACCAGAAAAGCTGGTGAAAGAAAGGACTGAAGAGCATAATATTACGCTTAGTGATTGAAAAAGTCTTTTCATAACTTTATGGCTTTGCCTGCAATTACATTGATTTCGTATTCGTTAATGCCTAAATCCTTGTAAGTGTTGATGAGTTTTCCTTGTGAAAGGGTGTTGGAAGTACGAATTCGAAGTGTACCGTTGTACTTTGGAAGGATGATAGCATTCTTGAGTTTTCCTTTCTCCCATGCTATATCTACGGTATATCCACCGCGAGCTTTGAGACCATTCACACTACCAGATGCCCAAGCATCAGGAAGGGCTGGAAGAAGATGGATTGCTCCATCATGACTCTGCATAAGCATCTCGGCAATACCTGCTGTTGCACCGAAGTTGCCATCAATCTGGAATGGTGGATGTGCATCGAAGAGGTTAGGGAATGTACGACCGTCTGGATGTTTGAAGGCATCACGTTCACTTGGAAGAAGGCGAAGCATATTTGAAATAATCTTAAAGGCATGGTTGCCATCAAGCATACGAGCCCAGAAGTTTATCTTCCAACCAAGACTCCATCCTGTAGCCTGATCGCCACGCTGGTTGAGAGTAAC
>CALBJW010000043.1 GCA_937893145.1 uncultured Prevotellaceae bacterium
CGAGTCGCTCCAGATGGGGCTTCGCTCCGAAGGCGACCACAACACCCCTCTCGCCTCTATGAAGGCATGGGAGTTTGATGCCGACAATCAGCCTTGGAACTTCTCCATCCGTGAGGCTGCCGACACCTACGACTACTGCGCAGCATCCCATTCCCTCTATACACCTTCAGGTCAGAGCGACGACTGGATGCTGACACCACAGATATCCCTTCCTTCGGAGGGTAAGGTAAAGGTGGAGTTCGATGCACAGAGCTACAATCCTAACCGTGTCGATACACTTGAGGTCTATGTTTACGAACAACCATTCACACTCTCGTACCTTAGTGATGAATGGATGCAGGACATCAAGGCTGATGCCCAACTTGTCTTCAAGGAGATACTTTCTGCAGGCGAATCGCAGGAATACCTGTCGGGCGAGTGGACACATTACACCATCGACCTCACTCCGTGGTTAGGCAAGGACATCTATGTAGCCTTTGTCAATCACAACCGCAACCAGAGCGCCATCTTCATTGATAATGTCATTGTGCAGCGTGAGGTGCCTTACCTGCTTGCTCTCGACTTCGAGGACCGTGTACTCAACAAGACCGAACAAGTCATCTCAGGCAAGTTCACCGTGAAGAAGTCAGAACCAGTTAGCACCATCACACTCGTTCTTCGTGACAGTGAGGGTGGGGAAGTGTCACGACTTGAATGGAAGGACATCACCTCTTCCGTTAAGGGCCGTCCTATTCCTTTCGCCTTCCCAACTCCGTTGCTTCTCTCTTCGGGCGATATAAATACCTATACTATTGACATCACACTCGATGACACCCACGACACCTATCGTGGCACGATTTCCGACCTTGCCTTCCTCCCACAGCGCCGTGTAGTGCTTGAGGAGATGACTGGTGTCGGTTGTCCAAACTGTCCTCAGGGGATCGTATCCATCGAGAAGATGCAACAGGCCTTTGGCGATAGCTTCATTCCTATCTCCCTCCATGTCTATACAGGCGACCCTTACGAATCGGGAATGACACCATACGCACAGTTCTTAGGGCTCAACGCTGCTCCTTCAGCCCGCATCAACCGTACTGGAGGCATCTACTTCCCTATGTATAGCGATGGCACAGACTTCACCTACACCCGTCCCGAAGAGTCTCTCTGGTATGATGTCGTCTCGAAGGAACTCGACCGCCTTGCCCTTTGTGATGTGAAAGTAAAGGCAACCGTTGATGACAACAAGGATGTAACCTACACCACCTCAGTGCGATATGCACTTCGCACAGACAATCAGCAGCTTTCCCTCCTTCTCGTTGTGCTTGAAGATGGACTCACCAACTATCAGTCCAACGCATTTGGACTCATCCCATCTCCAGCCTTAGGAGAGTGGGGGGCAAATGGTTCTCTCTCAGGAGTCGAAAACAACGGATATGTATATCCTGTCATTCACAACGATGTAGCCCGTGCCGTTATAGGCACCACAATAGGAGGAACCATCGGACTCTTCCCATCGTCCTTCACCCCTGATAGCACATACACCACCACGCAGCATCTCCCACTCCCAACCACACTCGTCACCCCATCCAACGCACGAGTCGTAGCCCTCATCCTCGACTCCCAGTCGGGCGAGGTCCTCAATGCTGCCCAGTGTCCTCTCCTCCACGAAGACAGCGAGACATCCGTTTCCGCTCCAGAATCCCCAATCATCAATCATCAATCACAAATCCCCAACCATCAATCCCCTGTCTTCACTCTTCAAGGCACAGTCCTTCCTTCCGCCACCCACCTCTCCAGAGGCATCTACATCAAGAACGGAAAGAAAATTGTAGTGAGATAAATAATCCAACGATAGCGTAGCGACTCAAATATCCTCAAAAGGATACACACAAAACGAGCAGAACCCGAATCATCGAGCTCTGCTCGTTTCTCGTATGTTGTCTTTTCGTCTTAAATAAATTAAAATCGTTAAATCTGAACGATTTTACATTCTCAAAATATCCTCGATAAGACTTTTCTACCGTATTACATGCAACTCGCCAATTATCAATATATGCCACAAACAAATATATGTTTTCGGACAGTCTCCCCCTAAAATGATGAAGTGAACAAGAGGACTTACTCTACCGGTAGGAAATTCTTCACTCTTCACTTGTATGACTAACCTTAAAATCACTCTTCTATGTATCTTATTTCGGTAATCCTTTATTTCATCATCCTTTGCTCAGCGGTGCGACCGAACCAGACGAGCAGTGCGAAGCAGATAGACCAGTGGCATAGTGCTAAAGACTGGCGTATGATTGGGTATCACTATGTCATTCACCGTGATGGTATGGTGGAGACTGGTTGCCCTCTGTGGATGGTGGGAGCTCGTTGTAGGGGGCATAATCGGTTTGCAAGGAAGGCTTGCCCTTGTTATGAGGTGGAGTGAAGGTGAGTAAGTTATATAGGGAAAATCCTCATTATTTAGGAGAAATCCCTTTGGAATGGCAGGGGGGAAGTTGTAAATTTGCTGGTGAAAAACATTAGTAATATCTAAAAATGGTAGTAATGAAAAGGTACATCTACATGGCTGTGGCTGCGATAGCAGTGCTCAGCAGTTGCTCAAGTGACATCGAATCAACACAGAATGGGATAGGCAAGCATGTGTACGTATTCACGGCTAAGATGGAGGGCTGTGCAACCCGTGCCACATTCGAAACAAGTGAATCATGTGCTGCATGGGAAGTGGGGGATGTGATCAGTGTTGATGGTCATGAATACAAAGCCACTACAGCTGGCACAGAGGCTGAATTCTCAGGCTTGGGTGCTAAAGAAGAAACTCATCACGCTTATTTCCCTGCGAGTATCTACAATGGTGGCAATCCTGCACTCCCTGCTGTCCAGACTTATACTGATGGCAAGTTCGATATGCCTATATATGCAGAGAGCACAAGCTCTACCCTTGAGTTCAAGAATCTCTGTGCTGTATTGGCAATCAGGGTGACAAGCGATGATATTGCTATGTTGAAGTCAATCAAGGTGAAGTCGGACAAGAAGATGAACGGTTCGTTTGCTGTGTCGGGCAATAAGGCTGTTGTTGGTGATGATGGCACTAATGAAGTGGTGTTGACAATTGCTAAAGCTTTGATGCTCAGCGAGGAGGGTACGACCTTCTATATTGCTATCCCAGCGCAGGAGTACCAGTACCTAAACATTTTCCTCTCTGCCGACGGCGAGACATATACTGTGGCAATGGGAACAAAGAATGTAGATGGTCTTGGGGATTTCAAACGCAGCAAGATGTTCGTTATCGACTATGAGACTAATGCGCTGAAGATGTGGGATGGCAATGTATTTATTGCTGACCGCAACATAGATGCTTCGTCACCTGAGGATGTTGGTGGCTATTACACTTGGGGCGGAACATACAGAAATGGACCTGGAATAAAATGGAATGATGATCACAATGCGGGATTTGAAGCACTCTCGGGCGACACTGACACTGCCACTAAGCTTTGGGGCAGTAACTGGCGTATGATGACAGAAGATGAGTTTGAAATGTCTGCGGGTAAAGGTTCGCTGTGTATTGGTGGTTGGAGAAATATAGATGGTGTTAAGGGGTACTGGATAAGAAGCGGAGGTAACAATTATTCTAATTACATTTTCCTTCCTGCAGGGGGCGCATACTATGATTGTTATTTCGCTACTGACCCTTCAGAATTCGGAGTTTATTATCTGTCGAAACCTCGAGATGATAAAAGTGGTATTGATGGATATGCAGTTTTTATCGGAAAGCGAACATATGATGTAATCACATTCCCTTTTGCTATTTCCGCCTCTGTCCGTCCGGTGCTTGACGAGTAGAATGCCCTTCGGGCCAATAGGAAAAACAAAATAAAACAAGCAGGACTCGATGACTCGGGTCCTGCTTGTTTTATTTATTTCTTGATCAGTCCTTGTGCTTTCACATACGCGAAGCCGAGGGTGGCGATGATGGCATCGAAGATGAGGGCGTAGGTGAGGGAGGCAAGGCGTGGGTCGATGATGTGGGCGAGGTTGTCGTGGATGAATTCTGGGAAACCACTGTTCCAGGAGATTGGGGCGAATGCTTCGCTCATGATGTAGAGGAGAAAGGCATGGAGCCCGTAGAACTGGAAGAGTCTGCACCATGTCTGTTTGCCCTTGATGTCGATGATGTAGGTGAGGAGGGCGAGCATGTATGTGGCTATGGCACAGGTGGTGAGGGTGTAGGATGGCGACCAGATGCGTTTGTTGAGTGGGTACTCGTAGGAGATGAGGTGGCCTATGATGATGAGAAGGGTGGCGAAGACAAAGAGGTTGACAAGGCGGGTGTTGAGGTCCTTGTCCTTGTCTGTTATCATTCTGCCTACGATGACTCCGAAGAGGGTGTGGGCAAGGGAGGAGATGGTGCCGAGCAGTCCTTCAGGGTCGATAGGGCTCTTGTGGTAGAGGTGTGCTTCGGACAGGTAGAGACGGTCGAGGATGGCTGCAATGTTTGTGCCGTCCTGTGCGTAACCATTGCCGAGTGTGAGGATGAGGGCATAAACGATGAGAAGGGCTGCTGCAATCTTCCAGATGTGTTGTGGCTTCACCCATAGCACGAGGCATGAGGCGATGCCGTAGCAGATGGCGATGCGTTCAAGCACTCCCCAGAAGCGGATGTTGGCGAGTATGTCCTTCTCACCACATATCCACATGTCCCACGCGTGGAGAAGCACTCCGACTGCAAAGAGTTCGATGGTGCGCTTGAGTATCTTGGTGTAGCGCTGTGTGGGGGTGAGTTTTGAGGCACTCTTCATGGCGAGGTGGATGCTCACTCCGACCATGTAAAGGAAGAATGGAAACACGAGGTCGCAGACGGTGAGTCCGTTCCACTTGGAATGGTCGAGCATCTGGAAGTGGAGTGGACCTGCGCCATTGTTTACTATAATCATCACGAAGACGGTGAGTCCACGGAGTACATCGAGGGAAAGAAGACGCTGTTTCATTACTTATCTTAAGGAGTTTATGATTCGTTTTGCTGTATCTACAGGGTCTGCCTGTGCTGTTGATGGATAGGCAGAGTGGGAGAGTGTCCAAGGTTCTTCCATAGCGTACCAGTCGATGGTGAGGGCTGGGTTCTCTGGTGTCTTCCATGAGGAATTGCCCACAGGGAGGACTGGGAGTTTGCCATCAAGTTCGGCTTCGAGAATGTCGAGGTACTTCACCCAACGAGGGTAGTAGAAGTCGCGAAGAATGCCGTTCCACTCCTTGTGGGCATAGTCGCGAAGACCACCTGTGTCGGCACAGTAGCGGTTGCCCCAAGTGGTAATCTGTACGCGTGCGTTCCATTCGTAGAGGTCCTTCTCCTCGGCTGTCTTGCCTATCTTGCGTGCCTGGTCAATCCATCTTCCCACCATGAACTCAGGTCGTGTGGCGAGAAGGCTGTCCTGTTTGAGGATGAGGTCGAGGAACTCTGCCTTGTGTGCCTTGAATGCTTTGCGGTCGAAGGACTTGAAGTCTGCCACGAGCTGGTTATAGACTATTCGGCCTCTATCTGCAATAGCCTGACGACAGATGTCGATGAGGTCGTACTCGAAGTTGTTGTTGCCACGGAACTCGTCTGCAAAACCAACCATGATGGCTGCTGCAGCCATTGTGGAGTTAGGGTCGTAGTAGTTGGTCATCTTGCTCCATGAGGATGCCTGGAAACATTCGAGTGATGGGCGAGAACAGAACACGCTCTCGTGAGGGCCCTGCTGGTTGTTGCCATCAGGACAGTTGTATATTCCGTCGATGAGTTCGTTCCATGCGCCATATATATATTCAGAGTGGATGTTGCGATGGGCGGTGCGAGTGGTAGGAACGGGTGACATGCCATATCGTGCATCGAGGTATCGCTTCATCCATTCGTGTTTGTCAATCTTCTCGCTTCGCCAAGGCAGTTCGCTCATGAGTTCGTACATCAGAGGGTTGGTCTCGCTTCCCTCCATAGTGAAGCCCCATCCCTTCATGTGGGCGTTGAAGTTGCTGCGGGCAGCATAGTAGTTTGCGAGCAACTGGTCGATACGACCGTGCATACCGATGTTTGCACCGAAGTTCTCGAGCATACAGAATGCCCAGTCGTGGTCGCCATATCCATTAGGACGATGCCAGATGGAGTTCTTGGCTCCGTACTGAGGACGACACTCGCTGAAGAGGTCGAGTACGAGTACATCGCCCGATGGGAGTGCGTCGAGCATCTCAGGGCGAGGGTTCTCGGACCATCCCTGTACAACCCAAGTGGAATGTTCGTTGCCATATTCCTTCATAGCCTTGAGGATAGCCTTGCCCGCCTCACCGATGTTGAGGTCGGCAGGAAGGTTGGATGCCTCGTGGAATGGGTCGATAGAGTAGTATTCGGCTGTGCCATAGAGTTTCTTTGTCTCTTGGTAAAAGAGTTTTGCGAATTCATCAAATCGCTTGTCGTTTGGCATGATGACACCCGGACGAGTGAAGCCGTTCCAGAGTTGGAGTGAGGATTGGTTGCTTTCGCCGGAGGTGGTAGTAGCTGTTGTTTCGTTTGGTCGGGATGCTTCAGCGGAGAAGCTTGGACACATGCCGCTGTAGCCTGGAAGCACTGGGTGCATTCCAAACTCCTTCATGCGACGAAGAATCTGCTTCTGGAGTGCAGTCTGCTGTGTGTACCAGTTTGCAGGCAATGGTCCGCCCCAACCCTCAAGGTTGTTCATCTCCCACCATGCGAGGAAGGCTGGACCAGGAATGAAGCGGTTAACCTCATCCTGAGTGTAGCCCAGTCGAAGGAGCATATTGCGCCATACCACTTCATGACCAACGGCTGCAAGAGGCATGTTGATTCCATGAAGCGCCATCCAGTCTATCTCCTCCTGCCAACGGTTCCAGTCCCAGAAAGCCATAGAGTAGGAGAAGGTGCAGTAGTTGAAGTCGTAGCGAAGCGAGAGGTCGGTAGTGTGACGCTCTGGAGTCATCACCATCGGAAGGACTGGTGGTAGTTTTGCGTGCATCTGGTTCCATGTGAGGTGGATGCCACAGTAGTATTTAAAGTACCAGTTGAGTCCAACGGCAGAATTTACCCAGTTGTTGGAACGGATAAGCACCTTGCCATTACGGCTGGAGAGTTCAAAATAGTCGATGGATTCGTCTTTGAGTTCGATGATGAAGCGACTGGATGCTCCCTTGTCGATGCGTTCGATAAGGGACGACACGGGGTTGGCTGCTATGCTCTTCAGAGTGAAAAGCATGAGGGCGAGAAGAGTGAACAATTTCGATTTCATGGGTTTATTTTCCTCTTTTCTTATTGTTTTTGAAGTTTGGATTGAACGATTTACGGTTTGGTTCGGAAGGTGCAGACTTGTGATAAGTGGTGTTGCTTCTTGCCGCACCTTGAGGAACGGACTTGCCGAAGAGGCGGTCGATGAGGTCGGGACGATTCATACGGCGTAGCTCCTTTATTATGTTGTTGCGTTCTTGTGGCTTGTACCAGAAGAAGAACTGTCGTTGTGCCAGTTTGTCGTTAGGCGTCTTGGCTGAGAACACAGGTTCGAGGGTGTAAGGATGCACACCAGAGTACCACGCTTCGGTAGAAACGGTCATTGGTGTAGGGGTGAAGTCTTGCACCTGTTCGAGGTGGAAGTCAAGGTTCTTTGTGAGCACGGCAAGTTCTGCCATGTCCTCAGCACAGCAACCCGGATGGGACGATATGAAGTAAGGAATAATCTGCTGATTGAGGTGTTCCTCACGGTTTATCTGGTCGAAAATCCTCTTAAAGTCATAGAATAACTTAAACGATGGTTTTCGCATGAGATACAACACTTTATCGGATGTGTGTTCGGGTGCAACCTTCAAACGACCAGACACATGGTTCTTGATGAGTTCGCGAGTGTAACGCATGTTGATTTTGTTGATGCGTTCGTCGCCTGTATCGTGGAGCAGAAGGTCGTAGCGCACACCAGAACCGATGAACGACTTCTTGATTCCCGGGATTGAATCGACTGCCTTGTATATGTCGAGCAGTTGAGAATGGTCGGTGTTGAGGTTCTTGCATATCTGTGGATGAATGCACGAAGGACGCTTGCACTTATGGCAGAGGTCGAGGTTCTTTCCGTGCATGGCATACATATTGGCTGATGGACCTCCAAGGTCGGAAAGATAGCCCTTGAAATCGGGCAGTTGGGTTATCTCCTTCACCTCGCGGAGTATGCTCTCCTTGCTTCTCGAAGTGATGAACTTGCCTTGATGGGCGGAGATGGTGCAGAAGGCACAACCGCCGAAACAGCCACGATGCATGCAT
>CALBJW010000044.1 GCA_937893145.1 uncultured Prevotellaceae bacterium
TGGTAAGCGGATGGCGGCTACCGAGGTTGATAGGGTAGGCGGTACGAGTGAGGTCGATGCTCTCATCGGCCGATTCGCTCGACTCGCAGTTCTCCTTCAGCTCGTTTATCTTGGCAAAGGCAGCCTGCTTCAGCTCGTTGATTTTCATTCCCACTTCTTTCTTCTGCTCGGACGGAACGTTGCGGAAGTCGGCCATGAGATTGTTGATTTCGCCTTTCTTGCTTAAATACTTCAAACGCAAAGCTTCTACCTGCTCTTGATTCTCTGCTGTAAGCGAACTCACTTCTGCGAGCAAATGTGCTATTTTTTCTAACATATTATTGCGGATTTTTATTGATTCGTGGTGCAAAGGTAATAAATTTCGTTTTTATATTAGGAAAAGATAGGCTTTTTTTTTGATTATTTGCCGAAATATTGTTATTTTTGCAACTTGAATAATGAAATGAAGTAACAGTATTCTTAAATTAAAACATAAAGTTATGAAAAAGATATTATCAGCAGCGCTCTTGCTCGCATCCATGAGCATCAATGCGCAGGAAACATATACCAACGCAGAACTTGCAACAGAGGATCTCAACGGTGACGCTCGCTATGTAGGTATGGGTGGTGCCCTCAATGCTCTTGGAGCTGATATCTCCTTGATGAGTTCAAACCCAGCAGGTACTGGTCTTTACCGTCGCTCAGATGTGAACTTCTCACTCTCTGGTCTTGTAACAGGTGATCGTGGTCAGATGCATAACGATCGCAGTCGAATGTCTTTCGATCAGGCAGGTGTACTCTTCGCTGTAAAAGTTGGTGGCAGTAGCCCTGTACAGTATGTTAACTTCGGTGTTAACTACAAGAAGAACAGAAACTTCTTTGGTAACAATGCGGTTAATGTTCAGCACCTTAACAACCAATTCACTCAGACTGTTCAGATAGCGGATATCGCTAATTATTCTTTTGAGAATGATTACTGGGAGTTGCTTGCTGATCTTTCTGCTCCGGACGATGCTCCAGGTAGAAGTCATGATGGTATTGTGAAACGTGACGAGGAGACTGGATATTATTATGCTAACCAACCTGCAAAGGAGGCACAGTATGCAAGAACTACTTATGGCAGCAACATCGAAGCGGACATCAACATCTCTATGAATGTATCGGATCGTTTCTACTATGGTGTCTCTCTTGGAATCTATAATTTCGACTATAGTCGAGAGTCATTCTATAGGGAAGTAAATGTTGAGGGTAGGTTCTACGACTTCACTAACTGGTATCGTACTATCGGTTCTGGTGTAGATGCTAAGTTCGGTTTCATCTGCCGCCCAATTGAAGATTCTCCTTTCCGCTTTGGTATCACTGTCCAGACTCCAACAGCTTACAAGTTGGTTGATGCGAATGGATCGAAGCTTTATATGAACAATAGTTATGTTAAGGAAGGTGATTCTGGCGACTATGAATATAAGTTCAATACTCCTTGGAAGTTTAACCTCTCTTTAGGACACGTTATCGGAACTAAGTTGGCTTTGGGTGCAGAGTACGAATACACAAATCTTGCTGCAGCTAAGTTCAAGTCTCTTGAACCTGAAGACTATGATTACTTCGATGAGATAAATAAATATCATGTCAATAAATTCCTCAAGGGTCAGCATACAATCAAACTCGGTGCAGAATATAACCCAACAAGTTCTTTGAGCCTTCGTTTAGGTTACAACCTCATTAGCAGTCCTATTAAAAAGAATGCTTATAAGATTATCACATTCACCGAACCATTCACAGATACTGACTATACAAACTGGAATGCTCTCAATCGCGTAACTTGTGGTGTAGGTTATAAGTGGAAGCATGGCTATGTTGATTTAGCTTACCAGTTCCAGACTCAGAAGGGTGATTTCTATGCATTCGACGATGAGGAATTAATTCCTACTTCTATCGCTAACAATAGAAGCCAGATCATGGCAACACTCGGTTTCAGATTCTAAATCCGTAGAATATTGTACAAAATTAGTGTACTCCTTTTTAATTATATTATAAATAATATCCCTGGAACGACATCCGTTTCAGGGATATTTTTCATGTAAATCTGTTAACAATGTGTCGCATAAGGGTGCAAAACATAAAAAAATCATCATTTTTGTGACAGAATTGTGATTTTTCTTATAGAAATGGTTTGTCAATTAATATAAAAGTTGTAACTTTGCATCGATTTATAGATATAACAGGTGAGATATTAATATTTAAACTATAATTTCAATTAAACAAAAACAAAATGAAAAAGATTTACTCAATTCTCACCCTTGCTGCTCTTTTGACTGCAGGGGAAGCATTTGCACAGACAAAAAGTGTAAGTGGTAATGAAGTTACTTTTGAAGGTCCTTGGACAATTGAAGCTATCAACTATGAACTTGCTGATGTTGTTTATGGTACAGTTGACGTTTCAAAGGTTGAAGATATCGATGGTGAAACAGTTGTAACTGCAAGCCCTAACACAGTTATCGTAGCTAAAGACAAGAATCAGCTCGCTAACACAACTAACGTTCTTGTTTACGTTCCAATTCGTGATCTTGGTACAGGTGCAACAAAATTGTTCCCATATATGGAGAACTTTGTTCTTACTGATGGTTATGATTGGCTTTGTGAGCGTGAATTCGATGCAGGTCATGCAAAGTATGAGCGTGTTTGTAAGAACGAGTACAATACTCTTTGCCTCCCATTCTGCTTCTACATTGAAGAGCTTGATGCACAGCGTAAAGATATGCACCTTGAAATCTTGACTAAGGTTGAAAAAGATGTTCTTACATTCACTCAGATTACTGCAACAAACTATGACTTTAAGGATGAAACTGCTAAGCGTCCTGGACACCATGTAGCAGGTAGAACACCAATCGTATGTCACTTGCATGATTTCGCAGCTGGTAAGAACACAATCGTTATTGAACCAGAAGGTCCAGTTTCTGTAAATGCTGCTGAAGATAGTTTGTACAATGACCTTGCTTATACTCTTACAGGTCAGTTGAAGGCTACTGTTATTTCAACAGATGTAAATAGCGACAAGTATTACATTCAGGACAACTACTTCTGGAAACTTGAAGACTATATCGATCCAGAGACTAACAAATATGCAACTGTAGAGGTTCCTGCTTTCCGCTGTATCCTTGATAACTTTGATAACTCAAAGGAAATCGATCTTACTGCCGGTGTTAAGAACTTCAAGATCGTAAGTGCTGACGCAGAAGCAACTTCAATTAGCTCAGTTTCTACTACTCTCGAAACTCCAGCTTACAACCTTCAGGGTGTACGCGTAGCTCCAACAGCTAAGGGCTTCGTACTCAAGAATGGTAAGAAGTATTTCAACAAGTAATTCGATAATATTAAAAACAGAATAAGATATGAAAAAGTTTATTGAAACTCCAATTGTAAAGGTTGTACGTTTCGAAGCTAAGGACGTTATCACAACAAGCTGTACAATTCAGAACGGTGAGACTGTAGGTTTGGGCAATCAAGGTATTAAAACTCCTGTTGTTTTGGATAAGGATGTTCATCGTGTTGCTGAATCTAAGAACTTCGGTGGTGGTATCAACTTCTCATCTGCTTGGTAATCTAAGATAACAAATATCGTAGATAAAAAAGGTCATAGAGGTAATCTCTGTGACCTTTCTTTTTGTTTAAAAAGTAACAAGAACTATTATAAATGAAGCAAGAATATATCATTTTATCTATTATTCTTGATTATTCATTCTAAAAGTTGTATCTTTGCATCATAATTAGTTATAATAAAAAACACTTTGATTCATTATGCAAATTGTTATTAATATTCCGTTTCAGAAATACATTCTTGTTACTGTGTTTTTGACATTGGTTATCAAAGTAGGCTATTGTATTGCGATGATGGTTGTTGCTGACTCAATGCAAAATTTGGAAGCAGCTCTGCTCACAGCTCGACACTTTATTGATACTACCATGTGGGCAATGGTCGCTGTTTGGTTCTTGTATATCTTCTTGTATCAGGAAAATTTGACAACAAGAAGACATTTGCACATGACAACTAACTTTGTACTTGTCTCATCTATGTTGAAGTTCTTCTCAACAATCTTCTTTACTATACATTATCTTGAGACTGATGGTTGGATGATTTTCTGGTCTGTCATCGAGATGATTGTATGGATTGCAGTATTGTGCTATATATGCTTACTCTGGAGATCATATTTGATTGAATACAATAAGCTTCATGAGCATGACAGAGAGAGTAAGAAATATTTCTCTTTGAAAGATGAGTTGGAAAGAAGATATAAACTCAATAATTAATTAGAACTGATATATGGAACTATCTATAAGATTTAATAAAGACTCATTACCTATATTTGTATTCTTTTTGATTCTTATAAAGGTATGCTATGTGGCATTCATGACATTCTTTGTGGATGTGTCAAATTCAAATGTCGATTTGATTTTCTATTCGAGATTCATTGCCGACAACTTCGCGTGGATGCCAATGATGATATTCTTTGTGTATTTCTATCTCTATCGTGTAGGTAAGGTTAGTAATATTGGTTTGAAGAATGCAACTCTTTCAGCTTTGTTGGCAATCATCCCTAAATTTGTTATCATAGGTATTTTGATTTATACTTATCTGTCCGCAAATTTCTTCATTCTTATTTATTATATTCTTGAACTCCTTACATGGTTGTTCCTTGGAATGTACCTTATCAGTTACTGGAATGAGAAGTTCAGAATATCAGATAAAGAGAAGAGACATCGCAGTCATAGTCATCATTATCACCATCGTGATTTGACTGCAAGGGGCTCTGTACTTGGAAAGGTTGCAGGTGAAAACGAACCTCGTTACTTTGAAGATTCTTCACGTAGTGGTTCTCATAGGCATCATTCTCATGGTGAACATGGTCACCACCACCACCATCATCATCACCATCATCATTCTTCCGCTGAAAGTAGAAATGAGGAAGCTGATGATTCAAGAGAGCAGTATGATGAGGAATAGATAGAATTGCAATAAAAAGGAAAGATACTATTATTCGAATAGTATCTTTCCTTCTTTTGTAGGGAACAATTCCTTCTTTTGTGCTGTTCCTGAGAATGTTATTGCTGATGTTCCGCTATTCTCACTCATCAATAATTTAGTATCGACATTAGCGTTAATAGTTGTCCTGGCAACATTCGAGATGTGCGTTGATTCAGCCTTTATGTTGCAGAAGTTTGCCTCGCCTTCACCTGAAGTTCGATAGTCGAAGATTTGACATTCGATGCTATCACACTCGAAGTTTCCTTTGCCAATCGTTCCAAGTTCAATCTTTTCTCCTTTCCATTTGCCTTTTGAGGTGAAATTTCCACATCCACAGATAGATACGCAAGCAAGATTTGGTGCAGAGATGTTGATTGTTACGTTCTGTTTGGTTTCGTAAATGTTGATGTCTGAGTTGCGTTCAGTTTTGAAACTAATGGTTAAGAGATTAGATTCAAAATTTGTTTCCAAACCGATAATCTTTGCAGAATCACCAGAAACTTCCATTCCATAATCTCCTTGAGTGTAGATGATGTCAGCCCCACTAATCGAGGTGAGATGGGTGAACTCGCAAGGAATAGGTATTGTTTTTGTTATGATGTTTTCGGCGTATTGTTTGTCTTTCTTTGCAGTTTGATTATCATTGTGGTTGGAGTTGCCTCGTTGATTGCAACCACATAATAATGCACCCGCTAATATATATAATAAGGTGTACTTTTTTGTCATAATGTACTAATTAGTTAAAAAATCTCTGCGAAGTTAGCACTTTTATTCCTTCTATGCAAATAAAAATGCTTGATTAATAATAGAATTTGAAATATTTTATGTAAGTTTGCAGAAGAAAACTAATTACATTAATAATTATGGCAGAAAACAAGTATATTACAGTTGCTTACAAGCTGTATGTGAAAGAAGAAGGAGACGAAGTTGAAGAACTCGTTGAGCAGTGTGAAACCGACCATCCTTTCCAGTTCCTTTCTGGTTTTGGAATGGTTATTCCAGCATTCGAACAGAATGTTCAGGATGTAGCAGAAGGAGGTTCAGTAGATTTCGTTATCCCATGTGCTGATGCTTACGGCGAGTTCCAGGATGAATTGATGTTTGATGTTCCTCGCAATATCTTTGAGATTAACGGCAAACTCGACACAGAACATATCTTCGAAGGAAATGTTGTTCCTATGCAGGGAGAAGATGGCACTCGATTCAATGCTACTATCATCGAAATCAAGAATGATGCAGTAACAATCGACCTCAATCATCCTCGTGCAGGTCAGGACCTTCACTTCGTAGGAACAGTCGTTACTAATCGTCCTGCTACACCAGAAGAAATTGCTCAGATGGCAGCTATGCTTTCAGGTGAAGGAGGTTGCTGTGGTGGCGGTTGTGGCCATTGTGGTGGTGGATGCGAAGGAGGCGACTGCGGTGGCGGTTGTGGAAACTGTGGAAAATAAATAATTAACAATGAGAAATACTTTCGGTAATATATTCCAACTGACCACTTTCGGTGAGAGTCATGGAGCTGGTGTTGGTGGAGTCATCGATGGTATGCCTGCAGGCATAGACATTGATGTTGACTTCATCCAGCATGAGCTTGATAGGCGTAAACCAGGTCAGAGTGCAATCACTACAGGACGAAAAGAAGGCGATGTGGTTGAAATTCTTTCAGGTGTATTTGAAGGAAAGTCAACAGGTTGCCCAATAGGTTTCCTTGTACGCAACACAAACCAACATTCAAATGATTACGAAAATGTTCGCAATGTGTTCCGCCCTTCACATGCAGACTTTACCTACACCATGAAATATGGTCTTCGCGACCATAGAGGTGGAGGTCGTAGTTCTGCTCGCGAAACCATCTCTCGTTGTGTTGGAGGTGCATTTGCAAAGTTGGCACTCAAGCAGTTGGGAATAGAAACCATTGCTTATACAAGTCAGGTTGGTGACATCTCGCTTGACCGTGATTATCACAAGTACGATTTGTCCCTCATAGAATCAAATAATGTTCGTTGTCCTGATGCCGCAAAAGCAGAGGAGATGGAGAAGTTGATTCTTGAAGTTAAGGCTGATGGTGACACTATTGGTGGTGTAATCACATGTGTTATCAAAGGTTGTCCAGTAGGACTTGGTGAACCTGCCTTCGACAAACTTCACGCACAACTTGGTGCAGCCATGTTGGGAATCAACGCTGTGAAAGGCTTTGAATATGGTGAAGGCTTTGAAGGAGTAGGGCAGCGTGGAAGTGAACAGAACGACATCTTCTACAATAACAACGGCAAGATTGATACTCGCACCAACCATTCTGGTGGTATTCAGGGCGGTATATCAAACGGACAAGACATCTATTTCCGTGTGCTTTTCAAACCAGTTGCTACGCAACTCAGAGAACAGCCAACGGTTGATAAGGAAGGAAACGAAACCATGCTTGAAGTGAAAGGTCGCCATGATCCATGCGTTCTCCCTCGTGCAGTACCAGTTGTTGAAGCAATGGCTGCAATGATTATACTTGACAATTATCTTCTTAATAAAACTGTAAACTTATAGAATATACTCGTTTGTTATGAACAAAGTGATGCTTATAGGAAATGTCGGTCAGGAACCACAGGTTCGCTATCTTGATGGTGGAACATGTGTTGCCCAGATCAGACTTGCTACAACCGAGAAAGGTTACACTCTTCAGAATGGCACAACTGTGCCAGACAGAACAGAGTGGCATACTATCATCTTCTGGAGAAAGATAGCAGAAACCGTAGAGAAGTATGTTCATAAAGGAGATAAACTATACATCGAGGGCAAACTCCAGTATCGCAACTATGATGATCAAAGGACTGGACAACGCCGACAAGTAGTTGAGATTATGGCTGAAAACATGGAAATGTTGAGTTCGAAAGGCTATACCACAGCAGAAACCCCTGCTCAGCCATCAGCACAACCACAACCTGTTCAGCCTACAGCACCTGCTGCACCAGAACCAACAGACTCTAAATATCCATTCTGATATGAATACATTTATCGCAGGTCCTTGTGTCATTGAGGACATGGATTGCTTGCAAACCGTTGCAGAAGAGTTGGTTCGCCTCAATTCGAAGTATAACCTCGACATCATCTTCAAGGCATCGTTTGACAAGGCAAACCGCACATCTATCCATTCCTATCGTGGTCCAGGACTTGAGAAAGGAATGCAGATGCTCAGCGACATCAAGCAGAAGTATGGGTTGAAGATACTCACAGATATTCATGAGAGTTATCAGGCTGCACCAGCAGCACAAGTTGCTGATGTATTGCAGATTCCTGCTTTCCTTTGCAGACAAACAGATTTGCTCGTAGCTGCAGCAAAGACAGGCAAGATAGTAAATGTGAAGAAGGCTCAGTTCCTCTCTGGTCTTGACATGGAATATCCTGTTCAGAAGGTTCGTGAGAGTGGTAACGATAATGTGTGGCTTACCGAACGAGGCAATATATATGGATACAACAACCTCGCAGTCGATTTCCGCAATATAGCCGACATGAAGAAGTTTACAGATACAGTTATCATGGACTGTACTCATTCCGTTCAGCGACCAGGAGCAGCGGGAGGCAAGACTGGTGGAAACAGAGAGTTTGTTCCTGCAATGGCACTCGCTGCCAAAGCCTTTGGAGCAAATGGATATTTCTTCGAGGTTCATCCCAATCCAGAAGTAGCACTTAGTGATGGTACCAATATGCTATATCTCGACAAATTGGAAGAGGTTATAGCTTCATTGTTATGAATATAAAAGAATCTGTAGAAAAATACATACGCGAAGAAGCACAAGCTTTGCTCGACCTCATACCTCAAATCGATGATTCGTTTGAGGATGTTTGTCGTATCGTCTTGTCATGCAAAGGACATGTCGTGATAACAGGTGTTGGTAAGTCTGGACATGTTGCAGCAAAGATTGCAGCAACCTTAGCATCTACCGGAACGCCAGCAGTTTATATCAATCCACTTGATGCACTGCATGGCGACTTGGGCATGATTCGTGAAGAGGATGTCTTGATGCTCTTGAGCAATTCTGGCAACTCAGATGAACTGCTTCGTATCGTTGCATCACTTGAAGACAGAAAGATTCCAATAATAGCTATGACAGGCAATGCCGAATCACTTTTGGCTCGTCATAGCAATTATCATATCCTCGTTAAAGTGGAACGCGAAGCGTGTCCGCTGAACCTCGCACCTACTTCATCCACCACAGCAGCAATGGCGATGGGTGATGCACTTGCTTGTGTGCTTATGGAGATGCGTGAGTTCCAGGCAAACGACTTTGCTCGTTTCCATCCTGGCGGTTCACTTGGCCATAAGTTGCTCACTCGAGTTAAGGATGTGATGTACACAGAGAACTTCCCAATCATCTCACCTGATATGCCACTCTCCGAAGCTTTGCTCTTCATCTCAAACGGAAAGCTTGGTCTTGGAGTGGTGATGAAACCAAATGATGACACAATTCTTGGCATCATCACCGATGGTGATATCCGTAGGGCAGTGGAGGGAGCACAGGAAAACTTCCTTCATCTTTCAGTAAAGGAAGCGATGACAAAGTCGCCAAAGACCATTGGTCCCGAAGCAAAACTCACAGAAATACAGCAGATGTTCCGCCGACACAAGATACATTCACTTCTTGTTGTTGATTCAAACAATAAACTCGTCGGCATCGTTGACTACTTCGCAATAATGAATTAAAGTGGTTCTTCAAAAGCTTTTGAACCATCTATCCGCAACTTTTTGACAAAAACATTAGGACAAAATAAAATAAGATATACTATCTTCTGCGATAAGATAGTATATCTTATTTCATAACATAGTATATCTTATTCAAGACACAACGGTATGTATTGCACGGAGCGGCAATACCTACACCAGTTTGTTTGTATTTGAATCTGGGAAAACGACTGAAGGTTTGAATGTCTTTGCCTCCTCAAAGTCCATGAGAGCATAAGACATGATGATTACGATGTCGCCAACCTGCACCTTACGAGCAGCGGCACCATTAAGGCAGATACAGCCCGAACCGCGTTCACCCTTGATGACATAAGTGTCAAAGCGCTCACCATTGTTATTGTTTACAATATACACACGCTCACCTGCAATAAGATTAGCAGCATCCATCAAATCCTCGTCGATAGTGATGGAACCAATGTAATTGAGATTAGCTTCAGTTACCTTGCAGCAGTGAAGCTTTGACTTCATAACTTCTATTTGCATTTCTTACTTATATCTTGTATGGTCGATAAGACGAATTGGAGTTTTACCACAATATACTGTAATGCAACCAACGATGCTTTCTGCCTCGTTCCATGAGTGAACATCTGCGAGAGTGTCACCATCCACGATGCTATAGTATTCTACTTCAAGACCTTCAACAGCATTGATAGCATCAATAACCCACTGGCGAGTCTTGTCAACATTGAGTCCAAGCTTCTTGCTGCATTGCATCACTTGATAGATGATAGGAGCGATTTCCTTCTCCTCAGGAGCGAGAAGAGTGTTGCGGCTTGAACGAGCAAGTCCGTTTTCTTCACGGATAACTGGGCAAGGAACAATCTCAACACGGAATGCAAGGTCCTCAACCATGCGGCGGATTACGGCAATCTGCTGGTAGTCCTTCTCGCCGAAGTAAGCACGGTCGGCATCAACAATCTGGAAGAGCTTTGATACAATCTGGCAAACACCGTTGAAATGTCCAGGACGACGAGCACCTTCCATCACCTCATCTGTTGGAGGGTATGAGAAGTGGCGAGTGTCTGGTTCTGGGTACATCTCAGCAACACTTGGAGCAAAGGCAATCTGTGCACCGCACTCATCGAGGAGTGCGCAGTCGCTTTCAAGTGTGCGTGGGTAGCGTTCAAGGTCCTTAGGATCGTTGAACTGAGTTGGATTGAGGAAAATGCTGACAACAGTGATGTCGTTTTCGCTCACACTACGACGAACGAGTGAAGCGTGGCCCTCGTGAAGAGCACCCATTGTTGGTACAAGACCAATAGTCTTGTTATCTTTTCTGGCAGCATCAAGCACTGCCTGAAGTTCTTTAATGCTATTAATAACTGTCATATAGAAATGCGTTACTTTACAAATTGTTTGCAAAGTAACGCATTATTTTTCAATTGCGAAAACTTTTCGTTAAATATTTGCCAATTATTGCCCTTTATAGTATCAAAGTGGGTAATTCTCGAAGTCGTAGAGCACAGTAGAAAGGTAGCGCTCGCCAGTATCAGGAAGCAGAGCAACAATCTTCTTTCCCTTGTTTTCTGGAAGTTTTGCAAGTTCAGAAGCTGCGTATGCACTTGCACCTGATGATATTCCTACGAGGAGACCTTCAGTTGCACTAAGCTTGCGGCTTGTGAGGATGGCAGCATCGTTTGGCACCTTGAAGATTTCATCTACAGCATTGCGGTCGAAAATCTTTGGAACGAAGCCTGCACCGATACCCTGAATCTTGTGAGGACCTGCAGGTTCACCCGAAAGAACAGCCGATGTCTCTGGTTCAACAGCCACAATCTTTACCGAAGGCTTGAGTTCCTTGAGGCGCTTGCCCACACCACTTACAGTGCCACCAGTACCTGCACCTGCTACGAAGATGTCGATTTCACCATCTGTGTCGCGCCAAATCTCTTCGGCAGTTGTTGCGTAGTGAATGGCAGGGTTGTTTGGGTTCTCAAACTGCTGAAGGATGATTGAACCTGGAATTGAGTCGCGGAGTTCCTCAGCCTTTGCGATTGCTCCCTTCATGCCTGCAGAACCAGGAGTAAGAACCACCTGTGCTCCGTATGCCTTTACGAGGTTTCGACGCTCGATAGACATGGTCTCTGGCATTGTGAGGATTAGCTTGTAACCCTTTACAGCACTTACAAATGCAAGGCCTACACCTGTGTTGCCCGAAGTTGGTTCGATGATTGTTGCGCCAGGAGCAATCACACCGTCCTTTTCTGCCTGCTGAATCATGTTGAATGCCACACGATCCTTAACGCTGCCAGCAGGGTTGAAATACTCGAGTTTTGCAATCACATTTGTGCCAAGATTCTCTTTTTCAGAGAACGACTTGAGTTCGAGGAGTGGAGTGTTACCGATGAGTTCGGTAAGTTGAGAAGCTATTTTTGCCATGTTGAGCCCCCTCCGTCTCCCCCAAAGGGGAGTGTTGTGAATAGTTGGGGGAATACTATTTTTTAGGTTTGTCTTATTAATTCTATTGTGCAAAGGTACATTCTATTTATGTACTATGCAAATTTTTCAATGTCTTTTTCAAACTTCTCCCCGTGGGGAGGTTAGGTGGGGCATTAAATCTGTGCAAGTGCCTGGTCTAAGTCTGCTATAATATCGTCGATATGTTCAACACCGATTGACAAACGGACTGTAGAAGGAGTGATGTGCTGCTCTGCCAGTTCCTCAGGAGTCATCTGCGAATGAGTAGTAGTGTATGGATGTATTACAAGGCTCTTCACATCAGCCACATTTGCAAGGAGAGAGAAAATCTTCAGATTGTCGATGAATGCCCATGCATCTTCCTGAGTACCATTGATTTCGAATGTGAAGATTGAACCTGCACCATTTGGGAAATACTGTTCGTAGAGGGCATGATCCTTGTGGGAAGGAAGTGAAGGATGTGACACGCTCTTCACCTTTGGATGATTTGCAAGATAATCAACTACCTTGAGTGCATTTTCCACATGACGCTCGATGCGAAGTGGCAGAGACTCAACACCTTGCAGGAGAATCCATGCGTTGAATGGAGAGATTGTAGCACCTGTGTCGCGAAGGATGACGGCACGAATACGAGTTACGAAGGCTGCTGCTCCTGCTACATCTGCAAATACTGCACCATGATATGAAGGGTCTGGCTTTGCGATTGTTGGGTACTTGTCTGCGTTTGCCTTGTAGTCGAACTTGCCAGCATCAACGATTACGCCACCGAGTGAAGAACCATGTCCGCCGATGAACTTAGTCGCTGAGTGAACCACGATGTCTGCTCCGTGTTCGATTGGGCGGAATACGATAGGGGCGAAAGTGTTGTCAACTATGAGGATTGTGTTGTGCTTATGTGCTATTTCAGCGATAGCATCAATATTTGTTACATCAGAGTTAGGGTTGCCGAATGTCTCTACATACACAGCCTTTGTGTTTGGCTGGATAGCTGCCTCAAGTGCTTGAAGGTCATTCACATTCACGATAGAGTACGATACGCCCTGAGTGGAAAGTGTATGTGTGATGAGGTTGAACGAACCACCATAAAGGTTGTCGGCTGCTACGATGTGGTCACCGTTCTGTGCTATGTTCTGAAGTGCGTAAGTTACTGCTGCTGCACCTGATGCTACTGCAAGACCTGCCACACCACCTTCGAGTGCTGCTACTCGTTCTTCAAATACTCCCTGAGTGGAGTTTGTCAATCGGCCGTAGATGTTACCTGCATCGCGAAGACCAAAACGGTCGGCTGCATGCTGTGAATTACGGAACACATAAGATGTTGTCTGATAGATTGGCACTGCGCGTGAGTCTGTTGCTGGATCTGGATTTTCCTGTCCTACATGGAGTGCGAGTGTTTCGATGTGAAGTTTTGTTGCCATTGTTTCATTTACCATTTACCATTTACGATTTTCCATTTATGGTTGCACTTGGCAACGAATGGAGGTCGTTGTGGGATTATGGATTTTATTTAATTGTTAATACTATTCTTATTAATTGTGGATCTTTTTCTTAAATCCGCTGCAAAGTTACGGACTTTAGAAAAAGTGTCCAAGAAGATTATGAAACTAAAGAAATTAAATCTATACAAAGATGATTAACCAGAATAAATGCTTAATTTAAGTGTTGAAATCATCTTTTTTGCAGAATTTTATTCTTATAGGTAAATAATCAACGATTTTTAGTCGATACACCTTATTTATATTATAGTATATGTTGGTTATCGATATGACACAAATTTACTATCTTTATAAAAAATCCGTGCAGAACTTCACAGTCCTGCACGGTGTTACTGGTTGTGTTTTAATATTAACTTTAACTAAATTATTTAAGGCATCTTATTAGCATCTATTTCTTCTTTGGTGCTACATGGAACTTGTAGGTAATACTTGCCATCACATAGCTTGGGATGGAGCGTACCCAAGTTTCGGTGCGACCCTGGCTGTTGTAGTTCTGAGTGATGCTGTTGATCTGCTGGAGGATGTCGTAGCCTGTGACTTTCAGCAACAGATTGTTCTTCATGAAGGAACGAGAGAGGGATGCATTCCATACCCAATCGCTGGTGTTCATGGAAGGAGTATCGTAGCCAGAGCGGACATAGAGACCAAAGTCTGTGACAAGCTGAATGTCACCAGGGAGTTGCAACTGTCCATTGAGCACGTACTGATGATTGAGCGTAGAGCGAGTTGTGAAGCCTGGGCGTTCGCTATCGTAACGTGTCCAGTTCCAAGTGCTGGTCAGTGTTATCTGATTTTTACTGTCTGGTTTGCATGTGAGTTGCAATGATGGCTTGACCGTATGCGAATTGACCGTACTGCGCTCACCACCAATGAGGTCCACGCTGTGGCGATAGGTATAACCGTTAATGACCTCATAGCCGAATAGCTTGCTGAGTGCATGGCGGTGTCGCCAATTGAGGTTGGCATCCCAGTTGCCATTGACGTTGGTTGGCTGATATGTATAGACACCTGTGGCAGAATTGTAGGTGTAGCCAGTGGCAATGGCGTTCTGCATAATGTTGAAGGTTGCTTTCAAACTCTCGTAAATGCCATCAGTGCCCCACTTATGATATCGATTGAAATCGAAACTGGTAGAAAAGGAATGCTTGTACGAACTGCGCAGATTAGGATTGCCCAGTGTGATTGCCTGCGGATTGTAGGCATCGCGCACATTCAGCAGCAAATGCATGTCGAGGACTTCGCTAGTGAGCTTGTATAGAAGCATATTCTTGCGTTCGGTGTTGAGGCCTTTGTCATTCTTTATTTTGAATTGGTTGTCATACTGCGCCGTAAATGATGGCAAAATCATCTTGCGGCTGAAGCATGTATCGACCGCATCTCGTTTGTATTTCTCACGCATATAATTCAATCTCAATGGCACGCGGATGTTGAGCGCATTGCGGTGGTTGCCGCGATTCTTGCGGTAGCTCAGGTTGACGTAATAACTGTTCAGGAAATAACTGTAGTCTTCAACGTATGAGTTTTGGTAGTCAAAGCCTTTGAGCATAGCTTCACGGGTAGATGGCAATGCTCCCAAGGCTTGCTCTGCAGACCATCCATCGAGTCTTTCGAGGCGATAGCGTTCGTGCTCTTCGTGTGTCTGTTCCCAGATGAAATAAGCACCGAAGAGTAAAGACAATTCGCTGTTGACATTGTACGTGTATTTGATATATGTGTCGAAACGGTTGCTGTGGTTTGGCGACTTATTATAGCGATGGCGATAGTCGTCCTGACCACGCCCTTGGATATAGCTCAACTGGTAGCGGTTGTGTTCCGTGCCACTCTGCTGACTATGGATGAAGACTGGGTTAATACTCAAGTAGTCGCCCGAGCCAAATTTCTTGTCGTAAACGGCATATTGCTTGAAACTCCAGTCTGTACTGCTCTGCAGACTCTCGGAGCGGGTCTTGCTCAGAGCAATGCTGGAGGTTCCGGATTGGAAAGGATTCTGCATCAGTGTGTCTATCACCGCCACCACATCGCCGTAGGACG
>CALBJW010000045.1 GCA_937893145.1 uncultured Prevotellaceae bacterium
CCTATAAAAATGCTCTTCTTAAAAGCAATGATTATCTTACTTATAATGGACAAATTAATTTTGAAAGTTTCCAAATACTTTTAAAAGAATTACAAGTAATAATTCTAATTCAAAAGCTACAAATATAAATAACCAAAAAGATAATGAAAGGAGGTGAATCATGGATAACGTGACCATTACGGACTTTATGAAAATCAGTTCAGAGATTAGTACGAGGGATGTAACTATCGGACAGTTGAATAAGGAGAATAAGGACCTTAGAAAAGAGTTGGACAGTGTGAAGGCGGAAAACATGGCACTGCAAACGAGAATAGAAGAACTGATGGTGGAGAACGAACGCGCACACACCGAGAATATGGTCTTTCGTACCCTGTACACCTTGAGCAAGGAGAAGGTAAGGATATTCTTCAAGTCGCTCAACAATTTCCACATAATTTCCATCTGTTACACATTCATGGTCAAGACTCTCTCCGACATTGCATTTCACGATGTCATCAAGGAAATCGACGAAATCACAGGCATTAAGGATTCGCCAATGATACTGAACAGATTCGAGAAGGACTCAAAGTGTGTAGTAGGCAATCGCGACATCGTCGATTGCGATTTTAATCAGTAACCAGCAAAAATACGTTTTGTAAGATATGGATGAAAAAGTAATACATAATCATTTTGAGAAGGACAGCAACTGCCAGGTGTTTCAGGGACCAATCAGCGGTTGCGTGTTTGCCATGCCAGGCAGCGTGGTGCATACGGGTGGAAATGGTGGCGCATCGGATGGGCAGTCGCACACGGAACCTGCCATCGAGTACCTTGACCGTGAGGTGAGGTCGAGGATTGACAATGGGGCGGATGCCAAATATATCCTTCTGCCGGTCAAGGCTGCCATCGAGGCGGGTGTTCCTCTGCCTTATAATAATGTGGCGAAATTCAACGAGAGATATGGGTGCAGCATCAGCAAATCCACATGGAGCAGATGGATAAATGGCACTGATGGGTGTGGCTACATGGACCAGGAACTGAATGCTCTTGCCTCTCGATTTATGAGGTTTTAACCCCTTTTTGTAAACTACATATTGCAAAGTGCGAGACAATACGGGACTTTCCGAAACTCTGCGAAACTCTCCGAAACTTGCCTTCTTCGTTTCAAGAAAAACGAGGAAGGCATTTTTTATGTTCGTAACTTTGCAGTGTCAAAAGGGGGAAACGCTTCGCTACGAAACGCTTCGCTACGAAACGCTTCGCTACGAAACGCTTCGCTACGAAACATTTCATTACGAAACGCTGACGCTACGATACGCTTCGCTACGAAACATTAAACATATAAACCCATAAACCCATAAACCCATAAACCCAAAAAAATGAAGACAAGACCAAGTTACATTGACAGACAGCAGGTGAAGGTGGAGGGCCACTTCAACCGCATCCGCGAGATAGAGGAGACAAAGGGCATCCTCTTCACTCTGCTACCTGCTCGCATCGTGCCTAAGGAGTTCGTGGACATCGCTTCGGGTGTGGTATTCCAGATGGTGGAGAGTTGCCACCAGGTGGAGATACTGAGTGAGATTCCCGAACAGGCAAAGGAACACAGACGCACCCTCTGCATCGGACGAGCCGTGTATGAATACTACCCTAAGGAATGGCTCGACCAGCGCGCTCCCGACCCGAAGAAGGTGGAACGACTGCTGCACCGAACGGAGTGCATCCTCCGTGACCAGAGACGACAGGAGCAGGCGGAACGCGGTGAGGAGATGGCGCAGGAGGAAATCGACCAACTCATCATGGAGGCGGAACAGAGGCATAATGCCCGAAAGGAGTATAGAAAACAGGAAAAATTATTCAAGGAACAATTAAAAACGAAATTAGTATGACAAAAGTAGTAAGAGGTTCTGCTCACTATGCAGACGACGACACAATGGTATTCATCCCTTATCAGAGGAACAACCCCGAGAACATCACATGGCTTCCACTCGCCACCACCAGCTGCGGCAAGATTGAGTGTACAAAGAAGAAGGTGCGCATGACCATCACCCTCAACCGTCAGGACCGCACCAGTGTCTATACGCAGATGCTCACCATTGCGGGCAATCTCCTCGCCCGATTCCTCCACGACCGCGTGGCTGCACGCCTCTACGAGATGGCTGAGACTAAGCTCCCTTGCGAGGTTAGGGCCCCCCAGCCCCCAAAGGGGGAGGGCATGCGCAAGGATTGCGAGGATGAGATTCCAATGTTTCCGTAATGTAAATGTGAGGGTGCCCTTCGGGCCAATGAGAAAAACAAGAGAAAACATAAAAAAACAAAAGAAAACACAATCTTTTGCAGACACCCTAAAATAAACTTTGTTTTCCTATGTTTTCCTATGTTTTCTTTTGTTTTCTTAATTGGCCCGAAGGGCACTCTCACACTTTCCTAAAATATCAACTTAAACTTACAATTATGAACTATTCATTTTTCACATCCATCAAGTCGAAGAGTTGCGTTCCTATTACCGTTGAGGAACTACTGGAAAAACTCAAGACTCCATTCATCAAGAACACCTGCGAGAACATCTTGAAGTTGCTCGAAGAGGGCAAGGAAGAGGATGCCTCACGCCTCAAGACCTCGCTTCCTGTCATTGTTCTTGGTCAGCTCTACGAGAATGGTCAGACTCGCTCAAAGGGTGGCGGCAAGCCTACTGGTCTCCTGATGATTGACTACGACGACTGCAAGACCATCGAAGAGGCAAAGCAGTTGATGGCACACATCAAGGAGAAGTGGCTCTCGGACATCATGCTTCGTGACCTCATCGTAGCGGCACACTTCTCACCCCGTATGCATGGTGTACACATCTGGTATCGCTGGATTGACGGTTGCCATTCCTACGAAGAGTGCAACGAGCGAATTGCCGCTCTCCTCGAACGACCAGGCTACGACCAGAGTTGTAAGGACAACAGCCGCTGCTCGTTCCTCGTGCCAATCGACTACTTCCACATCTCGAATTGGGATGCTATGGCGAACAACGAGGAGTATGCAAAGATGCAGGGAGAACAGGAGAATGCCCCCTCCCTGCTCCCCCAAGGGGGAGTGATAGACAAGCGCAGCGAATCACTTGTTGGGGGCGGTGGAAAGGACAAGCGTGGCGAGAGCGGTGTGCAATCCCTCTCCCCTCTTGGGGGAGAACGAGAGGGGACTTACCCTCAGGACTATGACGGTATTCCTTATGCTGACATCGTTAAGCGGTTGACCTTGAAGTGCGCTCCACGAGGCAAGATGGACGAGAACGGCTATGTGATGCATGGTGCAAGAAACAACACATGGTTTAAGGTGTGCTGTCTGCTTCGATACATCTGCGACAACGATGTGGATTGGCTCTGTGCCATCGCTCCTGATTGGGCACTGGACCACGAAAAGAGTCAGCCGGGCAAACTACGTGAAGCAGCCACCAATGCTTGCAAGCGAGGACACTCATTCTCTACTCCAAAGACTCTGCAGGTTGCCCTTCGCGAGTGCGGACTGACTGACGACTACGAGGAACGACACGGGGAGGACAACACGGAGAAGAGACAAGCCTACGCTGTGGCAGAGATGGAGGGCATCGAACAGAGCAAGCAGAAATTCCTGATGTTCCCAAAGGAACTGCCACCAATCTTCAAGGAGTGGTGCGACGGAATGAAACCGGAATGGAAAGCGGCAGGAGTGCTTTGTCTTCTCACCAATCTCGGCACAATATGTTCCAAGCTCCGCGCCAACTACCTTGACGGACGACTCCATTCTCCTTCCTTCCAGGCAGTCATCGAGGCACAGATGGCATCGGGCAAGCAGATATTCTCCGACATATCGCAGTTTGTGCTTACACCCATCACGGAGATGGACCTTGAGGGCAACACGAAACTCAATGTGTTCAATGCGGAGGTGGTGAAGGCAAATGGTGCGAAGACCATCAGCAATCCGCCCGATGTGTGTGTGCGTACCATGAGCGGACGCTTCACCGAGGCGGGTTTCAACGGAGCCCTCGACACCTCAAAGGGACTGCACATAGTGAGTTGCGCAAGCGAGATTGACCAAGTGTCGCAGGCATGGAAGGAGATGTCGTACATCTTGCGCGATGCGTACGACAACGGAATGTACTCGCGAACACTCCAGAGCCCACGCCAGTTTCGCGGTCCTCGCCGCCTCTTCCTCAACACCTTCCTCTGTGGCACTCCAAGAGCCGTCGCGCGTTTGTACAACGACCCTGAGGATGGACTTGTCAGCCGTACCATGTTCTTCAAACTTGTGGTTGAGACACCCGGCATGCCGCGTTGCATGGTTACCGAAAAGCAGAAGGAGGCAATGCTCAAACTCATTCGCAAACTCCACGACCAGTACTGTGTCGTCAAGCAGGACGAGAACTATGTGGTGGCACTCGAACAGAAGATTAGTCTCGACTATGTGAACCGTCACATGGAAAAGTGGTTGGAACAGAAGTCGAAGGAGGCAGCCGAATATGGTAGCGAAGCCATAGAGCGATTTCGCCGTCGCGATGCAGTGAACGGATTTCGTGCCGGTATGGTGGCACATGCCATTTACCTCGCTACGGGCAAGAAGATAACCAACCGAGAACGCACCGTCGTAAAGCAATTCGCCGAATGGGTGGCAGACTACTCGCTCATGATGCACGACTACAAGTTTGGCAAGGTACTCAACGACATCATTGCATCCGACCAAATCAACGAGAGCATCTCGAAGGTTGCAGTTCTCGACCAACTGCCCGACACCTTCTCACTGGCTGACGCATACAAGGTCTTCAGCCGTGAAACCACTTCGGGTGTACGATGCAAACTCGCCCGACTTGTCCAGAAGGGCATGCTGAGCAAGGAGGAACGAGGCATTTACACAAAGATAATCAATTAACAACCAAAACAATAACACAAGCGTATGAAATTAAATGTAAGAATCAGTGCCATTGGCGAGAAGCGAAGTGGCACATCAGCAACAACCGGTAAGTCGTGGGCATTTCAGCCTATCACGGTGGAATGGAACGAACAGGGACAGCGCAAGGATGGCAGCATCTACACCATCAACCATTCCCTTCAGATTGACCTCTCGGGTTCGGCAGCCTCCGACTTCAAACTGCCTGTCGGCACAACCGTAACCATCGACATCAAGTTCAAGGCTGACATCTTCCAGGGCAAGACCTACAACCGCATCCAGTCCTCGTACTGCTGCTTGTGCGGCAACATCTAAAATGCAAAGCGTGGATAATCAAGAGGGGCGAATTCTCACACCCTCTGATTATCCACTCTTTTGTTTTCATTGCTTCAATGCTTCAATGTTTCAATGCTTCATTGTTTCAGTGCTTCAATGCTTCAGTGCTTCAATGCTTCAATGCTTCAATGCTTCATTGTTTCATTGCTTCAATGCTTCATTGTTTCATTGCTTCAACGCTTCAATGCTTCAATGTTTCAATGCTTCAATGTTTCAATGCTTCAATGCTTCATGCCTTTTTCTAAAAAAGATGGGGGTACATAACCGTTTGCTTGTTTTTTTTCACTATCTTTGCACTTTAATTCATTAGGGAATAAAAAAAGACTTCGTAAGTGATGAGTAATAATATAGCTATTTCGTTTGAGAATGTGTCCAAGATTTATCGACTTGGATTGGTGGGCACCGGCACTCTGGGACAGGACCTGAACCGATGGTGGAAGATGAGTGTCTTGGGACAGGAGGACCCTTATCTGAAGATTGGACAGACGAACGACCGTGCGAGCAAGGGCAGCAGCGACTTTGTGTATGCTCTGCAGGACATCAATTTCGAGATAGAACAGGGGGATGTGGTCGGCATCATCGGTAAGAATGGTGCGGGCAAATCTACGCTGCTGAAGCTGCTCAGTCGAATCACGGCTCCAAGTACGGGGCGAATCAGGACTCGCGGCAGACTGGCTTCGCTCCTCGAGGTAGGAACGGGTTTCCATCCTGAGCTTACTGGTCGTGAGAACATATACATGAACGGCAGCATCATGGGTATGACGAAGAGGGAGATTACTCGCAAACTTGATGAGATTATTGACTTTGCAGGAGTAGAGAGGTATATCGACACGCCTACGAAGCGTTATTCTTCGGGTATGCAGGTGAGACTGGGTTTCGCTGTGGCTGCGTTCCTCGAACCTGAGATTCTTGTGGTGGACGAGGTGCTTGCAGTGGGCGACGCTGAGTTTCAGAAGAAAGCGGTGGGCAAGATGCAGGATGTGTCAACGAGTGATGGTCGCACGGTGCTGTTCGTGAGTCATAACATGGCAAGTGTGCGTTCGTTGTGTAAGACTGGTATTGTGCTGAAGAATGGTATGATTGAGCATACTGGTACGGCTGACGACTGTGTGGATTTCTATGTCAACACGAACTCGGTGAGTCAGTACGTTGACCATACGGAGGTGACGGATGCCAATCGTCGTGGTCCGCTGTTGTCGAAGGAGTTGGAATATCTGGATATTCGTATGCTTAACGATGTGAACAATATGTCAACTGAGGAGCCTATGGAGTTTGAGTTGACGTTCAGACGAAACAATCCAAGTGTGAAGAAGTGTCAGTTTGGCATGGTGATTCGTGACATGTCGGACGCTGGGGTAGGGGCAAACTACTCGGAAGAAGTGTCGCTCCCAGATGGTGTGGATGTGATGAAGGCGAGGATTTCGTTCCCTAACCACCGACTGGCGAAGGGTGCGTACAAGATGAATTTCAATATCTCGAACTTTGACTATTCGGCTGTGGTGCGTGACTACGACATTGTGCAGGAGGCTGTGTCGTTTGAGGTGAAGTACATCGATGCTGCCCACACTCGTCCTTTCGTCATCTGGCCACGACTTGGCGGTTGCGCTTTTGCTCCGAATAAGGTGGAGATTGTACAAGTTTAGTGAACTAAACTTGTACAAGTGAAAAGTGAAAAGTGAAAAGTGAAGAGTGAAAAATTTGCTACCGCTTTGGTGCAAGAGCAGTTTACGCTGCGCTACTCTTCCGGAAGGTTATCCTAAAGGACTTACTCGTCCGGTAGGTTATCCCAAAGGACTTACTCGTCCGGAAGGAAATTTTTCACTTTTCACTTTTCACTTTTCACTAAAAAAAGAGAGCGTCAAGCTCTCTTTTTTATTACTTCTTTGCGAGAAGGTCGCGAATCTCTGTGAGAAGAACTTCTTCCTTTGATGGAGCTGGTTCTGGTTCTGGCTCTGCTGGAGCTTCTTCCTTCTTGAGCTTTGATGAAGCAGCTGCGATAGCCTTGATGATGCAGAAGAGGCAGATAGCGATGATGAGGAAGTCAACTACATTCTGGATGAATGCGCCATAGTTCCATGTCACAGCTTCTACTGCTGGAGTGATTTCTGCACCAGCCTCGTCGAGCACTGCAGGAACGGCATCCTTGAGCACAATCTTGAGGTCTGTTGTGTTCACACCTCCCATTGCCGCGAAGAGTGGCATGATGAGGTCGCCTACTACTGAAGATACAATCTTACCGAATGCACCGCCGATGATAACACCGACTGCCATGTCAACTACGTTGCCCTTGAGAGCAA
>CALBJW010000046.1 GCA_937893145.1 uncultured Prevotellaceae bacterium
GAAATACATAAAGGTATTATTAAAACAGAATATTCTGAAGTAATGCAGAAATCGTATATTGATTATTCAATGTCGGTTATTGTTTCTCGTGCATTGCCAGATGTTCGTGACGGCTTAAAGCCAGTACACAGAAGAATTATCTACACCATGCATGAGAATGGTTTGACACCAGACAAGGCATATCGTAAATGCGCTGATACCGTAGGTTCAGTGCTTGGTCGTTATCATCCACACGGTGATGCTTCGGTTTACGATGCAATGGTGCGTATGGCTCAGGACTTTTCAATGAGATACACTCTTGTTGATGGTCATGGTAACTTTGGTTCAATCGACGGTGACCCACCTGCTGCATACCGTTATACAGAGTCCCGTATGTCAAAGCTTTCTGTTAGAATGCTTTCTGATATTGATAAGGACACAGTTGATTTTATTCCAAACTACGATGATCGTTTAAAGGAACCAACAGTTTTACCTGTTCGTTTCCCAAACCTTCTTGTTAATGGTTCAATGGGTATTGCCGTAGGTATGGCAACTAACATACCACCACACAACCTCACTGAGGTAATAAATGGTATGTGTGCTATTATCGATAATCCTGATATAGAACTTCCAGAACTTATGGAACATATTCCAGGTCCTGACTTCCCAACATCAGGTATTATCATGGGTCGTTCTGGTATCCGTGCTGCATATGCAACTGGTCGTGGTAAAATCACAGTTCGTGCTCGCACAGAAATTGTAGAAAAAGCAAATGGACGTTATGAAATCAAGGTTTCTGAGATTCCATACGGTGTAAATAAGGCTCGTCTTATTGAGTCAATTGCTGATTTGGTAAAAGAGAAGAGAGTTGAAGGCATCGCAGATGTTAACGACTATTCTTCAAGACATGGTATGTATATCTCAATTGATATCAAGAGAGATGCAAATCCAAATGTAATACTCAATCAACTTTTCCAATACACACAGCTTCAATCATCTTTCGGCGTAATCAACCTCTGTATTGTTGATGGTCAGCCTAAGATTTTGTCACTTAAGGAATACCTTCAGGAATTCATCAATTTCCAGAAGGATATCGTTACTCGTCGTACAAAGTACGAACTTAACAAGGCACTTGATCGTGCTCATATTTTAGAGGGCCTTGCAAAGGCAATTGATATCGTTGACGATATCATTGATACAATCCGCCACTGCAAGGGCGGACAAGCAGAAGCAAAGATTGCTATCATGGACAAGTTCGGCTTCGACGAACCACAGGCAGCAGCAATCGTTGCATTCAGACTTGGACAACTTGCAGGTCTTGAAATTAAAAAGATTATGGATGAACTTGATTCTATTCATGAAAGAATTGCTGAATATGAGGCACTTCTTGCTGATGAGCACAAGCTCATGGAAGTAATCAAGGAAGAATCACGTCAGATTGCTGACAAGTTCGGCGATGAGAGACGTACAGAAATCTGTAATGTTTCTGGTGAGGTTGATATTGAAGACCTTATTCCAGAGGAAGCATCCGTAATTACACTTACTGAAATGGGATACGTTAAGCGTATGCCAACAACAGAGTATCAAAAGCAGCACCGTGGTGGTCGTGGCATCTCTGGTATGACTCAAAAGGAAGAGGATATCACATCTACGATGTTCACATGTACAACTCATGAGTTTGTAATGTTCTTTACAAACTTTGGTCGTTGCTATAGGCTCAAGGCTTATGAAATTCCAGAGGCATCTCGCCAGGCAAAGGGTACTAATATGGTTAACGTATTGCCACTTATGCCAGGTGAAAAAGTTACACAGCTTCTTCGTATTCCAAATGAGGCTGAGGGTGAATATGTCTGCATGATGACCAAGAAAGGTATCATCAAGCGTACTTTACTCGAGCAGTATAAGAATGTAAGAAAATCAGGTCTTATCGCAATTAACCTTGATGAAGATGATGAACTTTCATGGGTACATCTCACATCAGGTAATGATGACCTCCTTGTTGCAACACACGAAGGTATGAGTATCCGCTTCCACGAGACTGACGCTCGTGAGCTTGGTAGAACTGCTCGTGGTGTTAAGGCAATTGCATTCAAGAAGGCTGATGACTATGTAGTTGGTTTTGACGTAATTCGTGAAAATGCAACTGTATTTACAGTTTCTGAAATGGGTTATGGTCGTCGCTCTAATCCAGATGACTACAAAGTACAAAAGCGTGGTGGTTCAGGTCTTCTTAACTACCGTGTTGATAGATTTGGTAAGGTTGCAGCAATCCGTATGGTTGAACCAGAGGATGAACTTATCATGATCTCTGCAAATGGTGTTATTATTCGTATTTCATCTGAGGAAGTTAACCTTGTTTCCCGTCCAGCTAAGGGCGTTAAGGTTATGAGGATTAAGGAAGATGAGGATAAGGTAATCACTCTTGCAACTATTCGTGAAGAATGGGAAAAGCAAGAGATAGAGACTGATTCATCTGAACTTGATGAAGAAAGTGATGAGACTGCAGAGACAACAGAGTCTGCTGAAATAGAAGAAGTAGAGGCAGAGGAATAAAATGGCTAAAAAAGAAGAATATACGCCAAGACACGCTTCTGCTCCAAAGTCGGCATCAGGCAAGAAAAACATTCCTCAAAAGAAGAGGACTGCTACAAAGCCTACATATAAGAAACCTGCTAAGAAAAAGCAGGTTTCTGAACCTGTTCGAAAGACAAGAAGCAAGAAAGAGACGTTCGGTGACAGGCTCAAATATTTTTGGAGTCATCGAACAAAGAAGCAAAAAACAATTATTGTAGTAGTTGCAATAATTCTTATTCTCTTGATTGCCATAGGTATTTTTGTATGGTCCAAGCTTTCACTTCTTGGAACAGCAGAAGAGGATCCAGTTGCAGAGGTAACAGAAGAGGTTAATATGGATGACCTTGATGATCTTGCCGATGCAAATACTCTTAACGGTATAATTAAGAACTGGGCAAAGAATGATACAAAGAAAATGTCCGACAAGGATGTAAAAAATATCCTTCTTATTGGTCTTGATTCAGTTAGTGGCTGTACAGATTCAATGATTATTGCATCTGTAAACGAGAAGACTCATAAAATTACTCTCGCATCCCTCTATCGAGACAGTTATACCTATATTGTTCCAAAGAAGGGTAGCCCAACATATGGTAAACTCAACTGGGCTTACTCCAAGGGCGGAATAAGTGTTTTGCTTTCAACTATTGAGAACAACTACAAGGTAAAGATTGATGATTATGCAATCGTAAATTATCAAACTTTCCCTAAAGTAATAGATGCGCTTGGCGGCGTTGATGTTTATGTGACAGAAAAGGAAGCAAAATTCCTCAATGAGACATGGTTTGAGTGGTCACTGACTGGAAATGAACAGCCAAAACCATATGAGACTGGTACCAATCACCTTCAAGGTGAAATGGCACTCACATTCTGCCGAATCAGAAAACTTGATTCTGATATAAACAGGACAGAGCGTCAGCGCAGAGTAATAACATCTACTTTGAGTAGTATGAAGAATGCTAGTTTGTCACAGCTTAATAATGTAGTAAACAGTGTATTCCCATATATCACAACTGATATGAGTAAGACAACTATCCTTGGTTATGCAGGTGATGCAATAACAAGCGGTTGGCTCAAGTATGATATTGAACAAATGGCTGTTCCATCAGAAAAACTTTGCAAGAGTGGATTTGCTGGAAGCCAGTGGATTTGGATTGTTGACTACCCAGCTGCAGCACAAGAACTTCAAAAGATTCTCTATGGAACAACTAATATTGAACTTGATCCAGATAGAGTATCAGTTCTTTACTAAATGACATAATAAAAAGAGCTCTCAAAAATAATTGAGAGCTCTTTATTTTTATGCTATTAAACGTTTTCTTCTCTTAAATCAATTACGAGTTCATCGGCATGTGCGCCAAGTTTTGTAAGTTTAACGCCTGCTGCTTCAAGCATCTTGCGAGAAGCCTTAGTTAGTGGCGTGTCAGCATATTTATCTGAAAGATATACAACTTCGGAAATGCCACATTGAATTATTGCCTTTGCACATTCGTTGCAAGGGAAGAGTGCAACATAGATTTTACATCCATGGAGGTCTCCACCTTCATTATTGAGAATGGCATTGAGTTCTGCATGGCAAACATAAGGATACTTTGTATCAGTTTCGCATTCGCCACTGCGCTCCCAAGGGAAATCGTCGTCTGAACATCCGCATGGGAAACCATTATATCCAACGGACATAATCTTATTATTTTGATTTACTATGCATGCGCCAACCTGAGTGTTTGGATCCTTAGATCTCATTGATGCAAGCTTTGCAACACCCATGAAGTATTCATCCCAAGATATGTAGTCATCTCTTTTTGGCATATCAAAATCTCCTAAACTACTTGATAGATAAATTTTACCAAAAAAAGACTGTTCTGTGAAGACAGAACAGCCTTTTATTTTTAATTTTTGATTATAACTGGCAACCTACTGTGTAACCATCATAAACTGCGTTTGGAATAATTCCGCCGCCGTTTGAATCGCCTATGTTGTAGATTTCCTTTACTTCATCTTTGAGTGAATCATAAAGTGCTGTGTTTGGTTTGTTACCAACTGACATTACTACTGTATCTGCAGGAAGTGACTTTTCTTTGCCAGCCTTATCCTTATATACAACAGTCTTGTCTGTGATGCTCTGAACTGCTGACTCTGTGAAGAGTTTTACGCCGTGACCTTTGAGGTGGCTGAGAAGGATAGTCTGGTTTGTCTTACCTGTGTTGCCTGCAAGTGTATCTGTCATCTCAAGGATGGCAACATTTTTGCCCTGCTTTTTGAGGAGTTCAGCAGTTTCGCAACCGATTGAACCGCCACCGATAACAACTACATTCTTACCAGTTTTAGCACCTGCTAAAACGTCATTTGCATTGATAGCGCGTTCAGCACCAGGAATCTTGAGCATTGATGGGATAACACCAGTTGCGCAAACAACTGCGTCTGCATTCATCTTAAGGATATCATCTTTTGATACCTCTGTGCCAAGATGTACATTAACACCTGTGAGTTCAAGCTGTCTTTCAAGATAAGGCTTTAAAAGTTTGAAGTTTTCTTTGAAAGGAGGCTTGTCGGCAAGGTTCATCTGACCGCCAACTTCTTTTGCCTTGTCATAGAGATCAACCTTGTGACCACGGATTGCTGCGATTCTTGCTGCTTCAACACCTGCAACACCAGCACCGATTACTACTACATGCTTTGACTTCTTAGCTGGTGTGATTGTGTAATCATTATCGCCACGAGCAAGAACTGGGTTGCTTGAGCAAATTGCCTTGCCGCCATGCTGGAGCTGATGGTCGATGCAGTGACCACAACCGATGCATGGTCTAATCTCATCTTCGCGACCCCCCGCATAGAGGTTAACAAGATCAGGCTGAGCAAGAAGTCCATGACCTACGAAAATGAATTCGCATTCTTTTCTCTTGAGAACTTTTTCAGCTGCTACTGGGTTTTGTGCACGTCCGCCTGCGATGTATGGGATTGTGCTCTTCTTACCTGTCTGAAGGAAAACAGCAACTTTCATTACAGCACTGAGTGCTACTGCCATACAATCTTTGTAAGCTGAGTCAGGTGCTTCGTTCTTGCCAGCTTCGCTTGACCATTTACCAGCGAGTACTTCGATGGCATCAACACCAATCTTTTGGAATTCCTTGAAGTAGTACATACCATCAAAGATTGATATACCAGAATATGTACCGATTTCAATTGCAGGAAGCTTTAAGAGGATTGCAAAATCTTCACCGCAGAGTTCGCGGATTCTCTTGATTATATTTGTGTGGAAGCGCATACGATTCTTGCGACTTCCGCCGTATTCATCTTTTCTAATGTTTGCAGTCTTTGAAAGGAACTGTTGGCCAAGATAGTAACCAACACTGTGAATCTCGATTCCATCAAATCCTGCCTTCTTTGCACGAAGTGCAGCTTGAGCATACTTTTCCTCGATCTCGTGGATTTCTGGAATTGTAAGCTCACGTGGTGTCTCGTTTGCAAGACCCATCATATATGAATAAGGCATAGCAACAGCACTTGGTCCTACTGGCTGGTCGCCAATAATTGGGCGGCGAGCACCACGACCTGTGTGAGAAATCTGAAGGAATGCTTTCGCGCCACCTTCATGGATTGCATTTGCAAGGTCTGCCATACCTGGAATGTATTTATCATCGTCGATGATAAGCATACCCTTAGTGTTAAGACCGAGTGGTGTATCAACGCAAGTTACTTCAACGATAATACCGCCAACTCCACCTTTTGCGCGCTCAGCATAGTGGTTGATAGTTGCCTTGTTTACAAAGCCATTGTCCGACTGGCTCATACC
>CALBJW010000047.1 GCA_937893145.1 uncultured Prevotellaceae bacterium
AGGTTTATACTTTGTTGATGTTACAATGTGTAAACCTTTTTCAGTATAAGACATATCCTATTTAGTTATGCTTTTTGCCTTTTAAGGTTCTTGAAAAAAATCCCCAAATGATTGATGATTTCGGGAAATGTTAGTATATTTGCAGACAGATAAGGGATGGAACGGCGGGCGGTGTGGATAGTAGGACTTAAATATTACTAATATTAAAACTTTATGACTATGAGAATGAAGAAATTACTATGCACGGTATGGTTGTGTGTCATAGCAATTACGGTAAATGCACAGGGCAGGGCTGATGGTGGCGGCAAGGGGATTGTTCCTCTCGTGGATGCTGCTCCGTTTGACACCGTCATGGGTGGTAAGAGCGTTAAGCTCTATACTATCACGAATGGTGTGGTGACGGCTCAGATTACTAATTATGGTGCTTTCCTGGTGGGACTGTTCTCGCCTGACAAGAATGGGAAGTATGAGAACCTGGTGACTGGATACGGGTCGGTTGGGGAATATACTAAGTATAACCTCGGAAGGGTGGGACCTACTGTGGGCAGATATGCTAACAGAATTGCTAATGGCACTTTCAGTCTGAAGGGACAGGAGTATCAGGTCACTCGCAACAATGGGCAGCACACGCTGCACGGGGGCAATGAGGGATTTGACCGTGTGGTGTGGGATGTGGTGAAGGCTACGAAGCAGAAGCTCGTTCTGCAATGTGTGCTGGAGGATGGCAAGGATGGTTTTCCTGGCACTCTCACCACTCGACTGGTGTATTCCATCACGAAGGAGAACGGTCTCAGACTGGAGTTTGAATCTACTACTGACAAGACGACTATCGTGAACACTACCCTACACTCTTACTTCAACCTTGAGGGTATTGGTCACGGTGACATCATGAACCACGAACTCACTATCAATGCTGACAACATAACGGAGGCTGATAGGGCGAATATCCCTACTGGCAAGTTGCTCGCGGTGGATGGCACTCCTTACGACTTCCGCAGTGGTGTGCGTCTGGGCGAGAGGATTATGGCTATGCCTAAACGAGGGGGTGGTTTCCGCCCTGGTATGCGTATGGAGATTCCTGAGGGCAAGGTGTTTCAGTATGATAACAACTTCTGTCTGAACCACAAGAAGAGGGGGGCTGTGGAACTCGTCGCTTCGCTCTACTCGCCTATCTCGGGAAGAAAGATGGAGTTGCTGAACAATCATCCTGGTCTGCAGGTGTATTCGGGTGCAAGAACGGCTATCGCTCTGGAGTCGCAGATGTATCCTGACAGTCCTAACCATCCTGAGTTTCCATCGGTGGTGCTGAACCCAAAGGAGGAGTATAGGCATGTGTGTGAATACAGGCTGTCGGTGGATAAGGAGCATGCTGCTCCTGACTATGAGCTCATCTGGAGTGAGGAGTTTGACAAGGACGGTACGGTGGACCGCAGCAAGTGGAACTTTGAGAAGGGTTTCTGTCGCAATCATGAGTTGCAGTGGTATCAGGAGGATAATGCATACGTGAGAAACGGTGTGCTGACCATTGAGGCTCTGAGCGAGAACCGTCCGAACCCTCTCTACAAGGCTGACAGCAAGGAGTGGAGGGAGAGTCGCAAGGACATCACCTGCACTTCGTCGAGCATCAACACACGAGGGAAGTTTTCGTTCCTGTACGGACGACTGGAGTGCAGAGCTCGCATCCCTGACGGTTACGGCTCATGGCCTGCAATCTGGCTCCTTGGCGAGAACTTGCCTTGGCCAAGCAATGGTGAGATGGATGTGATGGAATACTACCGCATAAAGGATGTGCCACATATCCTCGCTAATGCTGCGTGGGGTTCGGAGAAGGCATACAATGCTATATGGAACAGCAAGACTACGCCTCTGAGCCACTTCACGGAGAAGGACCCTTTCTGGATTTCTCAGTTCCATGTATGGCGAATGGATTGGGACGAGAAGTCTATCAAGATATACCTTGATGATGAACTGCTCAACGACATCGACCTCTCGACTACTGTGAACAAGAGTAAGGATGGCATCAATCCGTTCCATCATCCTCAGTATATCCTCCTCAACCTCGCTATCGGCGGTGACAATGGGGGACACGTGGATTTCGAAGGTTTCCCTATGCGCTACGATGTGGATTACGTGAGGGTTTACAGGAGGAAGTAAGTTTTTTTAAATTATTATTTGTCAAGAATTTGAGAATTAGAGAATTTTTGCCATTCGGGTATCACTTGATTTGACGAGATTTTTCATGCCTTTGGCATGGATAGCCTACCGGATGGCTTCTAAAAGCAAAGCTTTTGGAAATTCTTATTAATCCAAAATATAACAGAAAGAAAAATTCTCTAATTCTCTAATTCTTGATAATAAAAACAATTTTGCACACATACTTATTGATTTTAGTTTGAATGTATTATGAATAATCTCGTTAAATATCTCGTAACGCTGATAGTGTTTCTCGTGCTTACGGTTGGAACAGACAAGTTGTTTGGGGAATATGTTGAGGGAAGTTTCTTGAAATACCTCATGCAAGGGGGCATTTTCGTTTTCGCTCTGTTCCTTGCTAAAACGGCAGAAAAACATGGATGGGACACTTGGGCTGGACTGATAGGTAAGTTCAAGAAGGACAAGTGATTGATGATTGGTATTAGCTGTATAGATGAACAACGCCAAGAGGACATACATAGCTATTGACTTGAAGTCGTTCTTCGCATCGGTGGAGTGCGTGGAACGAAAACTGGACCCGCTCAACACGAACCTGGTGGTTGCTGATGTGAGCAGGACCGAGAAGACTATATGCCTGGCTGTGACTCCTTCGCTGAAGGCTTATGGCATCGGGGGCAGAGCACGACTGTTTGAGGTGGTGCAGAAACTCAAAGAGGTGAACTACCTGCGAATGATGGCTGCACCAGGATATAGGTTGACGGGCAAGTCGTGGAAGGCGGACGAGCTGCAGGCACACCCGGAATGGGAGGTGGACTACCTTGCCGCTACTCCTCGCATGGCGAAGTACATAGAATACAGCACTAAGATATATCAGATATACCTGAAGTATATTGCTCCTGAAGACATACATGTGTATTCCATCGATGAGGTGTTTATGGATGTCACGGCATATCTGGACTCGTACAAGATGACTGCTCACGACTTGGCGATGACCATCATCAGGGATGTGCTCAAGCAGACGGGCATCACCGCTACGGCGGGAATAGGTACGAACATGTATCTATGCAAGGTGGCGATGGACATCGTGGCGAAGCATGTGCCTGCAGACAAGGATGGGGTGCGCATAGCCGAACTCGACGATATGACATATCGCCAGCAGTTGTGGGACTACAAACCCATCACGAAGTTCTGGCGAGTGGGCAGGGGCATAGCCGAGAAACTGGCTATGTACGGCATAGACACGATGGGAAAGGTGGCTCGATGCTCGGTGCGCAACGAGGAACTGCTGTACAGCCTGTTTGGGGTGAATGCCGAACTGCTCATTGACCATGCCTGGGGATGGGAACCATGCACGATGGAGTATGTGAAGGCATACAAGCCTGAGACCAACTCGCTAAGCACAGGACAGGTGCTGCAATGTGCCTACGACTGGAAGAAGGCAAGGGTTGTGGTGCTGGAGATGGCGGATGCGGCTTCGCTCGACCTCGTGAGCAAACGACTGGTGAGCAATCAGCTGGTGCTGACTGTGGGGTACGACATTGAGTCGCTCTCCTCGCCCGACATCAGAGCGAAATATGATGGACCAATAACGACTGACCACTACGGCAGACAGGTGCCTAAGGCGGCTCACGGCACGGTGAACCTCGGCTGTCACACTTCCTCGACACGAAGAATGTCGGAGGCTGTGGCTTCGCTGTTTGACAGGATAGTGAACAAGGACCTCCTTGTGCGCCGACTCAACCTGTCGATAAACAATGTGGTGAGTGAGGACAAGATAAAGGACTCCACTCCGAAAGCCGTACAGCTCGACCTCTTTACCGACTACGAGGCGGTGGAGCAACAGAAGAAGAAGGAGGAGGAGGCTCTTGCTAAGGAAAGAAGAATACAAGAGGCTGTGCTCAACATAAAACGGAAATTTGGAAAAAACTCCATCCTCAGAGGTCTGAACCTTGAGGATGGAGCTACAGCTATTGAACGCAACAAACAGATAGGAGGACACAAGGCATGAGCGAGAACTATGATGACATAATATCACTACCCCACCACACTTCCACTCGGCATCCAAAGATGTCGATGTATCAGAGGGCTGCACAGTTTGCTCCGTTTGCTGCATTGACTGGTCATGGTGATGCAATTAGGGAGGCGGAAGAAGAGTGGAAAGTGAAGAGTGAAGAGTGAAGAATTTCTTTCCAGGAAAGCGTCGGTCAAGCCGAACGATAACCTACCGGAAGAGGATATCCTCAGGGACAACCTACGGAAGAGTAAGTCTGCTTGCTTTCCAAGCGGAGCGAACACTCCTCTTGCACCAAGGCGGAAGCAAATTCTTCACTCTTCACTCTTCACTCAATACTTCTTCCCTGCAAATCGTACTTCTGATTACCCTTTTCAATGATAATCTTGCCATCCTTCATGACCTTGCGAACACGGTAGCCGTTGTCCTCAAGTGTCTGCTTGATGATGGCACTTGCACTCTCGTCGATGAAGATGATGTCGCCATCCTCGTTGATGCAGAGGAGTACATTGTTGCCCTCAGCTCGGTAGATGGCTCCGTTCTGTCCTAACCACTGGAATGTCACCTTGTAGAGATAGGTCTTGACAGGCATGATGCCGATGCGGAACGAAACTGGCTGCAGAGGTTCGAGGGTAAGTGTGCCTGCCACTGGGGCTACACGCACCTCACACTTGTTCTCGAAGAACTGGTGGTAGTCGTCTTCTGCCAATGTGCCTGCCGAATAGCCGTATTCACCACCCATGCCAGGACCTTCGTGGGCGAAGTAGAAAGAGAAATTATAGCCATCACCCACGATGTTTTCGTTCTCATCAAAGACTTTTTCAAGGTTCTGGAACTCAAGCCAGAACTCATTGTAACCATCCTCTGCGTAATCCTCCTCACTGGTCATGTTGATTGACACCATATCAACACCACTATCCAAGTCGATAGCGTAGTCACCTCCCTCAAGGCACTTCATAGGGTCGATGTACATTGTGGCATGGTAGAGAACCTCATCCACACAGTACATGTCGGCTGTGATGCGAATCTGTCCATCTACCTTCTCCATTGTGGCAGTCACGAACTTGCCATCGTGGAAGACGTATGTGTCGCCTGTGATTACCATCATATCACACATCTCGATGATGAAATCCTCATTGATGAATTCACCATTGAGTTCTGGTGTGTTGAGGTAGAATCGCATCTGGTACTTGCCTGGCACTACTGCACCAAGACCTACTGTGCCCATGCCCTGAGTATAGTCGATGATGCGCACATGACCAAATTCGATGTTCACCGTGTCCTTTGGTTCTGGCATCACGGAAGGTGCGTTGCTGGAATACATGCTGACATGATACATCACTCCATCTATGGTCAGCACATCAGCCTTCAGTGTGGTGGTGTTGTCCTCGCCCTTCAAGAGTTCTGCATTGATGTCGAAGATTTCTACAGAAGTGTTGTCGATGAACGAAGTGAGCTGGGTGTATTGCATGATGATGTCATCACTGCCCCACGATGTACGACCATTTGACAAAGCATCTGGTTTCAAGGCTATTGCCACACCATACTCCTCGTTGGCTGCACCAAACTGATAGCATCCGTACATCTCGGTGAGGTCCTGAAGAATGAGTCCCGACAGTTCGATGGTCTTTTCCTCCTTCACTGGCACATCGAATGGACCATTGAACATGGTGAGGGAGTAGAGCACATGGTCATCACCAAGGATGTCAATCTTGAAGTCGGTGTTGTCACCGTTCTTTGTGTGCAACGCTGTGGCTGTGAGAACATTTATCTGCTTGCCAGCACGCTTGTCATAGAGTTCTGGCATAAGCATGTCGGCACGGTAGAATGTGCCTAAGATGTCGTCGCCTACCACACCATATCCCAACTTGTAGTTATCGTTCTCGGCACGAATGGTCCATGTGCCATAGAAGGCATTGGGTTCGAGTCGGGCATATCCGAGGTCGTCGGTTCTCACCTCCGATGGCTGTGGTGCATCGATGGTGGCTTCCACAACGAAACGGGTGTTGTTGTTTGTAAGGCAGTTTGCCTTCACCCTGTAGAGGTTGCCCTCGTCGGTCACCGTTACATTCATGGCGGTAAAAGAGTAGAACACCATGTCGTTCTTTGGGTTGCGGGCATAGTTGTAGTTCTTGCCACTACCCTTGAGGTCGAAGTCATCGTTGGTGAATGTACCAAACATGCTATCTGCCTTGTAGTTGAGCTGCATCTTCCATGCTCCGTCAGGAGAGAAGATGGTGATGTTGTAGGTGTGCTGCTTTGGGTTGTCCTCCATCGTAGCGTTGGTAGAGAAGAACTCCACCAATTTCTCCTCTGCCCCCTGTGCATTGGACAAGAGGGGCATCATGAGGAAGAAACTGAGAATTGTGTAAAATAAGCGTTTTGAATTCATACAATTTAGATACAATGAGTTTTGAGATGCAAAGATAAAGAGATTTTTGGAAAAAGCATAGCCCTATAGCCAAAAAGCACCTATATGACTGTGCGTTTTCGGAATTATTGTTTGGTATTGTCTGCGAAACACTCTATATTTGCAAAATGAAAGGAGACAAGAAAATGGTTACAGACTATACGGATATATTCAAGAATTTAGGTATTGAACACCTAAACCAACTTCAGGAGGATGCTCTGGCGAAGTTCTCGCTCGAACAGGACATGATGATTCTCTCACCTACGGGTTCGGGAAAGACATTGGCTTTTCTGCTGCCTCTCGTGAGCAAGATTGATGTAGCGTCGGAGTGTGTTCAGGCAGTAATAATCACTCCATCGCGTGAACTTGCTCTGCAGATAGATGGGGTGATAAAGCAGATGAAGTGCGGCGTGAGAAGCGTGAGTTGCTACGGTGGCAGGGCTGCTATGGATGAGCATCGCATAATGAACAATGTGTTGCCCCACATAGTCATCGCTACTCCGGGCAGACTTGTGGACCACCTTCAGAAGGAGAACTTCGATGCGAGCAGGGTGGAAACGCTGGTCATCGATGAGTACGACAAGTGTTTGGAGTTTGGTTTCGAGAAGGAGATGGCTGCTGCACTCCAACTTCTCACCTCTGTAAAGCAGAAGGTGCTGTGTTCGGCAACTCGTGCCATCAGTCTTAACCTTCCTGTTGTGCTGGACTATCTCAACTCGGAGGATGCTGCGGAGAATCGCATATCTCTGCATGTGGTGAACTCGCCTATCAAGGATAAGCTTGAAACGCTGGTTTGTCTGCTCAGGTGTTTCGGACAACAGCAAACACTGGTATTCCTCAACTATCGTGATGCAGTGGAGAGGACATACAACTACTTGAAGAGTTGTGGGGTGCAGTGCGAGATGTTTCATGGAGCAATGGAACAGGACCACCGCGAGAGGAGCATATATAAGTTCTCGAACGGCACGAGCAATGTACTCGTTTCTACCGACCTTGCAGCTCGTGGTCTTGATTTTCCTGAGATTGACAATATCATTCATTATCACCTGCCTCTCAACGAGGAGGCATACATTCACCGCAATGGACGAACTGCACGATGGGAGTCGGAAGGCAACTCGTATTTCCTGCTGAACGAGGAGGAACGAGTGCCAGAATATGTGGTGGAGAAGAACGGTGAACTGCCTGAGTTCTACATTCCTAAGGCTCTGCCTCCTGTGCAGCCTTCCATCTGGGCTACGGTATATATCGGAAAGGGCAAGAAGGACAAGATTTCGAAGGGTGATGTGCTCGGAGCATTGTGCAAGATAGGTGGACTGACCATGAAGGAGGTTGGGCGTATTGATGTCAAGGAACATCAGAGCTTTGCCGCTGTTCACCGCACAAAACTGAGGTCGCTGCTCGAACGACTGAAAGGACACAAGATAAAGGGTGTCAAGACCATTTTTGCGGAAGCTAAATAATGACATAGGCTGGTGTGCAGAATAGATTTTTTCTCCTCCTTGACTTTTTTTCATGATACATGACACTTATATGAGAAATATCCATTATCTTTGTACACGAAATAACAGTCTTTAACCTAAACAAACTGAAAAATTATGGCACAGAGATTTATTCTTAACGAGGTTTCATACTTCGGAGCTGGCTCTCGCAACGAGTTGCCAGAGGTACTTAACCGCATGGGCTTGAAGAAGGCTCTCGTATGTTCGGACAAGGGACTCATCAAGGTAGGCACAACAAAGAAGGTGACTGATGTGCTTGATGCTGTAGGATTCCCATACGATGTGTATTCAGAGATTAAGCCAAACCCAACAGTGACTAACGTGAAGCAGGGTGTGGATGCTTTCAAGGCAAGTGGTGCAGACTGCATCATCGCTATTGGTGGCGGTTCGAGCATGGACACTGCTAAGGGTATCGGTATCGTAAGCAACAACCCTGAATTTGCGGATGTTGTCAGCCTTGAAGGATGCGCCCCAACAAAGAACAAGTCTGTTCCTATCATCGCTCTCCCTACTACTGCAGGTACTGGTGCTGAGGTTACTATCAACTATGTCATCATCGACGAGGAACGTCAGGCAAAGATGGTATGCGTTGACCCTAACGACATCCCTGCTGTAGCCATCATCGACCCAGAACTTATGTACACTCTTCCTAAGGGCTTGACTGCTGCAACTGGTATGGATGCCCTCACTCACGCTATCGAGGGTTACATCACTAAGGGCGCTTGGGTGATGAGTGACATGTACGAACTCCAGGCTATCAAGATGATTGCTGAGAACCTTCCTCTCGCTGTTGAAGAACCAACTAATCCTGTTGGTCGTGAGGGCATGGCTCTTGCTCAGTACATCGCTGCTCAAGCATTCTCAAATGTTGGTCTTGGTCTTGTTCACGGTATGGCTCACCCTATGGGTTCGCTCCACGACATTCCTCACGGTGTGGCAAATGCTCTTCTCTTGCCTCGCATCATGGAATTCAATATGCCTAAGTGCATCGAGAAGTACGGCGTGATTGCTAAGACTATGGGTGTTGACACTACTGGCATGACTGCTGAGGAAGCTGCTCAGGCTGCTGTTGATGCTGTTCGTGCTCTCAGCATCCGTGTTGGCATTCCACAGCACCTCACTGACCTCAACATCACTGAGGCTGACATCCCAGCTCTCGCTGCTCAGGCTATCGCTGATGTATGTACTCCAGGTAACCCTCGCGACGTAACTGAGGAGGAAATCGTTGAGTTGTACAAGTCTGTTCTCTAAGAACTGAAAAGAAACCAAGAAGTCCGAGCAAACGGACTCACTTAAACATACTGACAAAATGGGATGTCCGTCATTTCGGACATCCCTTTTTCTATTATCTAAGAAAAGTGATGCAATAAGAATTTCGTTCGTTTTCATTTTACTTTTGAGTTTTTTCATGAATACGACTGCAAAGTTTGTAAGATTTGAGGGCTTTTGATGCTAAGTTGTTTGTTTTTGGTTCTTATTTGGCAACAAATCACTACCTTTGCAGAAAATTAGACTGAAGACTTAATATGGAATACTTGTCACAGGAGTGCTACGACAAACTTGTAGCTGAACTGGAGGAGCTGATTAATGTAGAACTTCCTCGCGTGAAGAATGAACTCGTCGAGGCTCGCGAGAAAGGTGACCTCAGCGAGAACTTTGAGTATCATGCTGCCAAACGTGAACACGGCAGACTATTGGGTAAGATTCGCTTCAAGCAGAAAGTGCTACATTATGCCAGAGTTCTCGACACATCTAACCTTGAAAGTGAGATTGTGGGATTGTTTCGCAAGGTGGAAATGACTAACTTGGGAAACAATGCCAAGATGGTATATACCATTGTCAATCCTCATGAAGCAAATGTGAGGGAAGGCAAGATTTCTATCAAGACTCCCATTGCAGAAGCCCTTCTTGGCAAGAAGGTTGGCGATGTGGTACAGGTACAGGTCCCTTCTGGCATTTTACAATTAAAGATTGATAACATCAGTATTTAGCACAGAAGCATCAGTAATTAATATTGATAGCATCAGAATTTAACATAGATATCGTTAACATTTAACATTGATAACGACGTCATTTAACATTGGTAACGACAGCATTTAACATTGGTAACGACAGCATTTAACACAACACCAAAATTATGATTAATATCCGTTCCGCTAAACCTGCAGATGCAGAATGTCTGCTTGCAATATATGCTCCGTATGTTCTCGATACAGCCATCACTTTCGAGTATGATGTGCCATCGGTCGAGGAGTTCCGTTCAAGAATAGAGAACACTCTTGCTAAATATCCTTATCTCGTGGCAGAGATGGATGGCAAGATTCTTGGTTATGCTTATGCGGGAGTATTCAAGGGCCGTGCAGCATATAACCACTGTGTGGAGACATCCATCTATGTGGATTTGTCTTGTCAGGGAAAGGGTATCGGCAAGGCTCTTTACGAGGCTCTTGAGGAACATCTCAAGCAGCAAGGTATTCTCAATGTCAATGCATGCATCTCTTGGATTGACACTCCAAACCAGTATCTAACGCATCAAAGTCCTGAGTTTCATGCTCATCTCGGATACGAGAAGGTGGCTCATTTCCACTTATGTGGATATAAGTTCAATCAGTGGTTCGACATGATTTGGATGGAGAAAATGATTGGCGAACATAAATAGAATGACACAGGAAGATTACATAGGAATAAGGAATACTCTCGCTCAAATCATCAAAGGTACTGAGTGGGAAGGTCATGTGTATCTCGTAGGAGGTTGCGTTCGTGATGAGATTATGGGAGAGAAGATACATGATATCGACATTGCAGTTGACCTTCCTAATGGCGGTATAAGGTTTGTGTGCTGGCTTGGCAAGAACAAGTACACCGCACCTGGTAAAAGCACTATCATCTTCGAACATTTCGGCACAGCAAAGGTGAGACTCCAAATGTTTCCTAAGGAGGAGATTGATTGTGTTCAGACACGCAAGGAAAGATATGTGTATGAGGAAATCCCTAACCCCAAGAAGTTTTTCGGCACAATAAAGGAGGATGCATTATGCAGAGACCTTACCATAAACACTCTCTACAAGAACATCTCTACCAACGAACTCATTGACCCTACTGGCATGGGACTGAGTGACATTGAAAACCACATCATCAGAACCCCCAACACTCCCGACATTTCTCTTCGCGACAATGCTATGCACATCCTTCGCTGCATTAGGTTTGCCGTGAAATACGGATGGTTAATAAGTCCAAAACTGCTTGAAAGCATGATTCGAAATGTGGACATCATCAAGGGTGCTACTGCATATAGAATGCAGAACGAGATGAAAGCAATAATCAGACTGAAAAACAGAAGAAGGGCTTTCGGACTCATTGCAAAGGTTGGTGCCATGAAATTTGCAGAACCTTACTTGTTGATGATTCAAAAGAGCGCGAAGAAAAACAAATCGCGTAAGATAAAGAAAAAGTCTATCTCAAAGTCTAAACGACATTCTACCACATAATATTAAGTCGGTATTCATGATTTCTGAATACCGACATATATATTGAAAAGAACTAAGGTTTCTCTACACCTGTAATGATTCCTCTTCCGTGCGTGCCAATATACACACGACTATATTCCTGCATATCTCCACATATATGAAGAACAAGACCGTACTGGTGGGCATCATCATTGATGCGTGTCCAACTGCCACCAATATCATCAGAGCGGAAGAATCCATAAATTCCATCGACAACACCGATGAGATAAAGCGCAGGATAACCATTCTCTGTGCGTGACTTACCAAAACCAAAAGCATAAATGGTATTGACATGTGGATTTGCTCCATTTGCTTCGAGGACAGAGTTCAGATGATAAAGTCCATCATAAGCGGCAACCCACAAATCGCCCTCACGATCTGGCATTGAATAAACACGATCTTGACCACCGCGATTATCTCCACGACCGCCTCTTCCACTTGTTTTGAGCTGAATGTCGAGCGGTTTTGCAGAAAAAGTCTTGCCTGCATCAACACTTGTATAGAGCGTCTTGCCAACAACATCTACTGCATAGAATCGCAAAGGATTCACCTTATCTGCAATAACCTTTATTCCCTTTGGCAAACCCACACATTCAGTCCAGGTCTCTCCTTTATCAGTAGTAAATGATGGCAATGTCCCACGAGGAGTCCAAATCCATACTGAAGCATCAGCATTCACAGCAATATGTCCGCTCTCAGCTTTTTCAACTGGAGCATTCTTGCATGACTGCCATGTTCGACCTCCATCCTCTGAAAAGGAAATGGCTGGCAAGTTATAGAGATGATTGAATATCACTCCCACGCGCACCATGACTTCAGGTTTCTTCCATGCTCCAGCGACACCATCAGTATTACCAAAATATGGTGCGTAATGCATGCCCTCTGGTACAGGTCGAGTGATGTCGAAATGTGTGTAACCGCCATAATCTCCCACACCACTTACAATCTTTGCTCCTGTAGGAGGCGCATAGAGTTCAAGAGGTACAGTTTCTTCTACGCCTTTAGTTGCAATGCTCCAAACGATAGTGTCTCCCTCACGTTCTCCTGCAGAGAGATTGAAGGTTTCCCAACCTCCAAAACCTGTTGTGAAAAATGCGTGATCAGGATTATTTGGATCTATCTCAATGTCAAACATCCAATGAAGAGGTGCCATCTTCGTATATGGTGCCTTGGAGTGATCATACTTGTACCCATGTTTGAAGAGGGCTGTCCAATGCTTTCCACCATCAGTGGTACGAAACATTTCTTCATCTACATATCCGTACTTTCCCCATAAACCATGCGTGCTTACGATTATATGCTTAGGGTTCTGTTTGTCCACAGAAACTGCAGCATAACCAAACCCTGACTTCTGCCCTTTCCCAAACTTAACAGGTGTGATGTCTGTCCAAACAGATTTCTTTATGTCATAACTCCACAATGCACCATCACTCATTTGTGATGGACCAGGAGAATCTGCATAACTAATATAAAGCTTATGATCCGTTGACATTACCATGTGAGTAGGACGCAAACCTACTGGTTGCCCTTCAACATTCTTCCAACTCTTACCAGCGTCTTGACTTACATATAAAGTCTCACGGTCCTTGAGCGAAGCAGCAACAAAGATTGTCTTTGCATCTTTGCCTGCCTTTCCCTTGTGGTCAAAAACTACGGAAATAATTCCACTTCCCCTATTCATACGACTTCGTCGATCAGTATTATCAATATGTTCTGTCACATCAGGAAACGACTCGACTTTATGCCATGTATTTCCTTCATCTTGAGAACGCCAAAGTCCATCAAGTCGTGTACCGAAGTATATATTCTGAGGATTAAAAGGGTCAACCATCATTCTTTCACCGTTACCACGCCCATTTTCATTTCCTCCCATAGCAATAGGCACTTTAACCTCATTAAAAGTGTATCCACCATCCACAGACTTCAAGATACTCCCTTTTTGATTTGTATATGTTCCACAAGCTAAATATACTTTCTTCGCATTTGTAGGGTCTATGGCAATACTCTCAACTCCTTGCAAATTACATTCCGCAAGCGATACCCAATCAAGCATTTGTACCCATTCGCTATTTACAGAATCCCATCTATACGCACCTCCCATATCAGTACGGCAATAACGCACTTCAGAATTGTTAGGATGTAAGATGAAACCATCAACAAAACCTCCTCCAACTATTGGAACACTATTCCATTCATAGCCTTGTGCAAATAAACCTAAATGAAATATTATACTTAATGCAATTATAAGAATTCTATTTTTCATAGTAGAAATAGTTATTAAAATTGTTAGCATGAACAATATTATATTTTCATAATATTAATTAGTTTGCCACAAAGTTAACATTATTTTTAATAGCAAACAAATGTATGAACACAAAATAATATAGTAATGTTTGATAATATAAACCAAAAAGGGGCACTTTCGGAATTTCTTCTGAAAGTGCTCCCCTTAAAAAGGAGGCGGCGACCTACTCTCCCACATTGCGGTGCAGTACCATCGGCGCGCT
>CALBJW010000048.1 GCA_937893145.1 uncultured Prevotellaceae bacterium
TTGTTTTTATCCATTTCTTTGGAATTTTTAAGTCAACCATATTTACAAAAAGACAATGATGGAAGTTGGGGCATGATACATGCGTTTAAATATTTTTGTGTGTTTTCTTATACACTTTATACACTAAGGGGGTATTTTACATCTAAATACATTGATTATTAACTTGTTATACTTAGTGTATAAAGGCGTGTATAAAGTGTAGGAAGTGTAGGAAGTGTATAAAGTGTATAAATACGTGTATGATTTTTTAAAATCATACACGTATTTATTTTATTGATACTTAATGATATAAGTGGCAAATTTGGCATTAGTGTATAAAGTGTATAAGGAATTATGCGTTTTTAATGAAAGGAGTGACAGACTTACAGGGGAGGAGGCCTTTTGATGTGGCACACAGGGCAAACTCTATTACATTGCCACCAAAATCACCTCCAAAAGCAATATATTGTCACAAATTAGACCGTATCTCAAGAAAAATGCTTATCTTTGCAGTCCATTTCCATTAAAAAGTACATATATGGCACTTATATTTGACATCAAGCGCTTTGCAATCAATGATGGACCGGGCATCAGGACAACTCTTTTCATGAAGGGATGTCCGCTTCGTTGTGTGTGGTGTCATAATCCTGAAGGCATTTCGCCTAAACCCGTGAAACTATATACTAAGAAGAAGTGTATAGGTTGCCAGTCGTGCGTGGATATATGTCCGCAGCACAACCTCACATTGACTGCTGATGGCATAAAAGAGGTGGGGGACTGTATCCTTTGTGGCAAATGCACGGATGAATGCCCTACCCTTGCTCTGCAGATGGCGGGCAAGGAATGGGAGATGGACAAACTCATGGAGATTGTGGAGAAGGAACGCAAGGTGATGGAGGACTCGGAGGGCGGCGTGACTGTATGTGGCGGTGAACCATTGATGCACCCGGACTACCTCATCGCTCTGCTCACAGAACTGAAGGGAAGGGGCATACACCGCACGGTCGATACTACTCTCTTCGCTTCGGAACAGACGGTGGAGATGGTGATGCCTCTTGCTGACCTCTTCCTTGTAGATTTGAAGCACATGGACTGCGAGAAGCACAAGTTCTACACAGGTGTGCCGAACGAACAGATATTGAGCAACATTCGTCTCATATCCGCTGCTGGGGCTCGCTTCTGGATTCGCATTCCTCTCATTGTGGGGGTGAATGCTGATGATGACAACCTCAAGGCAAGTGCTGATTTCCTCGCTTCTCTGCCTAACGCGCCTGAGTGTGTGAACCTCCTGGTGTATCACGATGTGGGGAAAGGCAAACACGCCCGAATGGGCACTTCATATAATCCGGATGACTTCTCGATGGAAGCTCCGGACGACCAACTCCAACAACATGCATTGGAAATATTCAAGGCAAAAGGGTTGAATGTAAAAGTCGGAGGATAACCCCCTTTCCGAACTTTTAATTTTTAACTTTTAACTTTTAAATAAAATAATGGAACCAACAGCAATACTTCTGCTCCATTGCCCAGACAAGCAGGGCATCATCACAGACATCACAAAGTTTATAACCGACAACAAAGGAAACATCGTTTATCTTGACCAGTATGTGGACAAGGTGGATGGTATGTTCTTCATGCGTGTGGAATGGGAACTGAAGGGTTTCCTCATCCCTACTGATAAGATTAAGGAATACATCGAGACTCTCTTCTCGTCTCGCTACGAGATGGGCTTCGACCTCTACTTCAGCGATGTAAAGCCTCGCATGGCTCTGTTTGTGAGCAAGATGTCGCACTGTCTTTACGACCTCCTCGCTCGATACAAGGCTGGCGAACTCAACATCGACATTCCTTGCATCGTGAGCAATCATGAGGACCTCAGATATGTGGCAGAACAGTTTGGCATCCCTTACTATGTGTGGAGCATCAAGAAGGACTGGTCGAACAAGCAGGAGGTGGAAGAGGCTGAGATGGAGTTGCTCCGCAAGGAGAACGTGACTTTCATCGTTCTTGCTCGTTACATGCAGATTATCAGCGAGGAGATGATTAAGAGTTATCCTCACAAGATTATCAACATCCACCACTCGTTCCTCCCTGCATTCATCGGTGCCAAGCCTTACCACCAGGCATACGAGCGCGGCGTGAAGATTATTGGTGCTACAAGCCACTATGTGACTACCGAACTCGATGCTGGTCCTATCATCGAACAGGATGTGGTTCGCATCACTCACAAGGACACTCCTGAGAGTCTTGTGCTCAAGGGCAAGGACCTTGAGAAGATTGTGCTCTCGCGTGCCGTGAAGAAGCATATCGAGCGTAAGATTTTGACTTACAAGAACAAGACTATTATATTTAGTTAATTCCAATGCACCAGTCCCAAAATGGATTCCATTCCGGAGGCCAAAATGGTAAATGGTACATGGTTCAATGGTACATAAAGAGATGCGTATTACTATAAAAATCGGTTCCAATGTTCTCACCCGACAAGATGGCAGCCTTGATGTAACAAGAATGTCTGCCCTTGTAGATCAGATTGCAGAGCTTCGCCATCAAGGTCATGAGATTATCCTCGTGTCTTCGGGTGCGGTTGCTTCTGGACGCAGCGAACTGAAACACATACAACACGACCTCGACTCGGTAGATCAGCGACAGCTCTTCTCTGCTGTAGGACAGGCAAAACTCATGAACCGCTACTTCGAGATGTTCCGCGAATATGGCATTGCGGTAGGACAGGTTCTCACGACAAAGGAAAACTTCAGCGACAATGAGCATCGCAAGAATCAGGAGAACTGTTTCCGCGTGATGCTCGAAAACTCAGTATTGCCTGTTGTGAACGAAAACGACACGGTGAGCATCACCGAACTTATGTTCACTGATAATGACGAATTGTCAGGACTCATAGCCCAGATGACCAACTCGCAGATGCTCATCATTCTCAGCAATATTGATGGCATATACACCGGCAACCCTACCGACCCTGAGTCTCGCCTTATCAGCATTGTGAAGCCAGGCAAGGACCTCAGCGACTACATCCAGCAGGGCAAGTCGTCGGCAGGTCGTGGTGGTATGCAGAGCAAGTCGTCGGTTGCTACCAATACTGCAGCATCGGGCATCTCTGTTGTCATTGCAAATGGTAAGCGCGACAACATTCTTATCAAACTCATGACAGACAGGGACAACACTCCTTGTACTGAATTTTTATGCTAAACAAACACGCAATCATTCTTCGACAATGCTAACAGAAATATTCCAGAACGCCAAGGACGCTTCTCTTGACATTGCTCTCCTTGACAACGACACAATAAATAAGGTGCTTAATGCTGTGGCTGATGCTACCATCGAGCATCAGGATGAAATTCTTGCTGCCAACGCAAAGGACTTGGCTCGTATGGAGGAAAGCAATCCGATGTACGACCGACTCAAACTCACAGCGGACCGCCTCGCAGGTATTGCTGGCGACACTCGCAATGTGAGCACTCTGCCTTCTCCTCTTGGCAGGGTTCTGAAGCATCATGTGCTGCCTAATGGTCTCGACCTCACTCGCATCTCGGTTCCTTTCGGAGTAATCGGCATTGTGTATGAGGCTCGTCCTAATGTCACTTTTGATGTTTTCTCTCTTTGTCTCAAGGCTGGTAGTGCTTGTGTGTTGAAGGGCGGAAAGGATGCCGACGACACTAATCGTGCTGTGGTTAATATTATAAAAGGTGTACTGCAGTCTTTCGACATCAACACAGATGCTATCACTCTTCTTCCTGCCACTCATGAGGCTACCGCCGAACTGCTTCATGCGAACGGCCACATCGACCTTGTCATTCCTCGTGGCAGCAAACGACTCATCAACTTTGTCCGTTCGGAAGCTACCGTACCTGTCATTGAGACTGGTGCAGGTGTTTGTCATGCTTACTTCGACAAGGATGCCGACCTCGAAAAGGGTACTGCTATCATCAATAATGCCAAGACTCGTCGAGTGAGTGTTTGCAATGCTCTCGACTGCATGATTATCCATGAGGATCGCCTTGCCGACCTCACCTCTATCTGCACCACACTCCAGAAGAGTAATGTGCTCATCTATGCTGATGCTCCTGCTATGGCAGCACTTCAAGGCAACTATCCTGCCGAACTCCTCAAGCCTTCTACTGAGGAGAGTTACGGCACTGAGTTCCTTTCATACACAATGGCAATCAAGACCGTTGCTTCTGCCAACGAAGCCATCAAGCACATCCGCAAGAATGGTTCAGGACATTCGGAGTGCATCATCACCGAGAACAGCGACACAGCAGCCACCTTCCTCAAGGCTATTGATGCAGCCTGTGTTTACCACAACGCACCTACAGCCTTCACCGATGGTGCCCAGTTCGGTCTTGGTGCCGAGATTGGCATCTCCACCCAGAAGCTCCACGCCCGTGGTCCTATGGCTCTCGAAGAAATCACCACCTACAAGTGGATTATTAAAGGCAACGGCCAAACCCGCCCCTAACCCCCATCCCCAAACAACCATCTCAAGCAACCTACCTCAACCACCCCCAAGCGACCATCCCCTTGCGACCGTCCTTGGTCGCCCCCCATACACAACAAAAGGTGACCGTCCTGGCCACCTTTTCCTTTTCTATTTAAATAACTACTTTCCTAATCCTTCACTTCCTCAAAATCCACATAAGTGCCTTCATCATCCCTAAACACTCCCTTCGAGTGTGGTCGGTCTGCCTGATTTGCAGAAGCACCGCCCGTATAGCTTTCGCTTCCACTTGAAGAACTTCCCGAAGAAGCGTATCCCCTTTGTCTGTTTCCTCTGCTATTCCACGAGGCCTTTCTATTTCCAGTAATGAAATTCCACAAGTTGCCTATACCGCCAAACAAGCGAGCAAGAAGGTTGATGCCCATTATCAAGATGAATAATACGGCAAACAACAACATGAAAAATATAGATGCAAAAAATCCCATAAGTCGAATTTTAGTTTTTACCCTATGAGCAGATGCTTTAAGACAGATGCAGGTCCTGCGCTCTGCTCGTTACCTATTCTTCATTAGGCAAAAGGCTTGCCACAATCGACATCATGACATAAAGTCCGATACATGCAGACATTCCGAGCGAAATACACTGCCATGCGTTACCCTGACCACTGCCATATACTGCAGAGCAACCGAGTATAAGCATCACCATCACTGCGAACGAGAACTTAATCTTATTGTCTTTCCACGAAAGGTTCTTGAACTTAAGAGCAAACATCGGAATCTCGCAAACGAGAAGCCAGCAACTCAATATCATGAACAAGAAGAGGAATGCAGCGTTGAAATGAACACCTGTCAACCATGCTTCACTACTTGAGATGAGACCTCCCCAGAAGATTGCATTTGCAGGTGTTGGCATACCGATGAATCCGAGGTGCTGGCGTTCATCAAGATTGAACTTGGCAAGTCGCATTGCTGAGAATGCAGCCATCAGGAATGCTGTGAAAGGCATGATGTTGAAGAAGAACTCTGATGCCATGAACTGTGGATATACCACATGATTGAACAGAGTGAATAACATCGCACTTGGTGCAAGACCGAATGTGATGTCGTCTGCAAGCGAATCAAGTTCTACACCAAACTTACCACTAACACCAAGCATTCTTGCCACCATACCATCGAAGAAATCGAAGAAGGCACCAAGCAAGATAAACAAAAATGCCACCCCATGTCCATGATGGAAAGCGGCATAGGTTGCAACACATCCGCAGATTAAGTTACAACTCGTAAGTATATTAGGAATATTCTTTTTCATAATCATTTTTCAATATCTTAAGGAAGCACTGATTAATGATAGTCTGAAATTAATTTACGGTTATTTCTTATACGGCTCTATTCCCAGCTCGTTAAAAAT